>JAYWAR010000241.1:0-4922 GCA_043782285.1 Akkermansiaceae bacterium
TAATTTCCCAGCACTGGAAACCCTGCCGCAGGGCGGAGCTTAGTCGGTGGCTCAATCTGAAATGAGCCGCTGTCACCCAACTGATAAGAACCGTAGGCAATCGGAATGACCGTCAGCAGCAGTGCCGGTTCATCCTCATGAATGATTTTTGCAATATGCATCACTGCCGCGCAATTCGGACTTTTTTTCACCGCCAAAATATCACCCGCTTTAAATAGACTTGCCGCCACCGCTTGATTCGTCGGGAAAACATACTCAATGAAAACGGGATAAGGCATCGCCTTGGTGAAATCATCGGGTTTTACCATCGCTTGCGCCCGAATCACGATCCCTGGGTCTAAAAAATCCTTGGGCCCCAATTTCCTGACTTTGCCAATCTGATATTCACCTTCCACATAAGTCAGTAGCAATGGCCGATCAAAGTTGGTCAAATAATTCCTCATCAGCAAGGAATTGGCGCGAATTCGTTGTTCCTCGGTATAACCAAAATACTTTTGGTAAAGCTCCTTCGGCAGAAGGCCATTGCCATTGGGCACATCCAACACCGTGTAGTGCTTCAACCCCGGTAAGCGCCCCAGCTTGCCAAGCAACTCATAGTTTCTCGGGATTTCCGGGTGCCCGAAAACGTGCAAACAAATCGCCCAACTGATGACCGCAAAGCACAGCGCTACGGCATTTGCTAACAGCCACCAAAAGTAAGCGGGGCGACTGGGGACAGGTTCTACGACGATCCGAGGCACGAAATTTTCAGAGGTTTAAGCAATCCCACAGGCCTCACCATCTGCCAGTGGCAAGGTGCTCGCTGCCGCGTCAACCGTCTCAAACGAGGTGCCACAACCACAGGAACGCGCCGCTTGCGGATTGTGGATTTTAAATCCCGCATCTGTCAGATCGTCAGAATAGTCGATTTCACAACCACGCAGCCGCTCAAAGCTGTCAGCCGCGACAATCACCCGAGCCGTTTCGAATGCTAGAACTTCGTCGCCAAGCTCGGGCTCCGCCACCTTCATCTCGTATTGCCACCCCGCACATCCACCCCGCCGCACAGCCAGGCGCAGCCCAGATTCCGCAGTCTTGGCTTTGAGCGTCAACAATTTGCCAAGTTCTATAATCGCTTTCGGGGTGACGGTAATCATATTCGCTGACACACCCTAAATGCTTTCCCTCCAATTTGAAACTGGAAATCAACAGAAGCTCAACCCAAAGAATTTGTAGCTCCAAATCGCGACCCAAGCCATGGCTTTCATCGGTCTCCCATCTGCCAAAATCAAAATAGATCTTGACCCGATAGCACTCCACCTCTTCAGTCCGCTCCGCCTGTGATTTTTCGCAATGCCCCTAGGCTAGGTGGAATATATTCTAATTTTTGACTTAAGCGTTTTTATTTCCATGTCTTCATCCAAACCTTCACCCAAGAAACCCCTCGTAAAACCTAAGGTCACGGTTCCCAAAGTGACCGTGAAGAAGGATTTGACACCGCCACCTGCGGCACAAAACATCGAGCTAAATAAACCACCAGTTGTGGTCCCGGCAGCGCCAGCAGTCGTCAAACCCGTGGCCAAAACCACACCAAAGGTAACCCTCAAATCCCTTAGCGCCAAACCGGCAGTCGTTGCCGCCGCTAAAGTTGCGGCGACGACTCCCTCACCTGTCGCGGCGAAGTCGAAAAAAGAAGCTAAAACGGGCATCGAAGCCAAGGCCCCAGACGCTCCCAAGCGCCGCATCGACACCCCTGAGATTCAGGAAAAAATCCGCGAACTCATCAAACTCGCCAAGGAACAGGATTATCTGACCTATGACGACATCAACGAGATTCTGCCCAACGACTTGGTCGATCCTGACGACGTTGAGGCTATCATGGAGCGACTCCGCAACATGGAGTTCGACATCATCGACGCCTCGGAAGTCGACCGTTACAAAGACAAGAAACGCGATGAAGGTGACGGCGACGAAGAAGACGTCAAAGCCGATCAAAAGCTGGATATCCTCGACGACCCCGTTCGGATGTATCTCAAGCAAATGGGCCAAGTCCCACTGCTAACTCGCGAACAGGAAGTAGAAATTTCCAAACGGATCGAAGACGCGGAAATTGAGGTTGCGCGCCATCTCCATCAATTTGGCTTCGTCACCGAATCCTATCTCGAACTCGCCGACAAACTCAATAAGGGCAAAGAACGCTTTGACCGAGTGATTCTCGACAAAAAAATTGAGTCACGGGAGCGCTACATGAAGGGCCTGCCGAAACTTTGTGATCAGCTCAAACAGCTTCATCACGAAAACGAGGACCTTTTCCGCCAGCTTTCCGTCAAAAACCCTCGCAGCAAAAAAAAGCTCGAAGAGGAGTTCCAAAAGAACATCCAAACCCTCAACCGTGTCTTCACTCGCTTTTACTACAAACAAAAAGTGGTCGAAGACTTCTGTGAGCAAGTGGACGAATACATGCAAAAATTCTGGAAATACGGCCGCAAGCTGCAAGCCGATCCAGAAGACAAAGAATTCGTCACCAAGATCCGCGAAATTCAACAACGCACTTGGCACACCCAAGAAAGCTTCGAGGAAGCCAACAAGCAACTCCGTCACTGGTTGAAAGAAGCACTCAAAGCGAAGACCGAAATGGTCGAGGCTAACCTCCGCTTAGTGATTTCGATCGCCAAGAAATACACCAACCGCGGCCTTTCGTTCCTCGACCTGATTCAGGAAGGCAACATGGGCTTGATGAAAGCCGTCGAAAAATTCGAATACCGCCGCGGCTACAAGTTTTCTACTTACGCCACTTGGTGGATCCGCCAAGCGATCACTCGCTCCATCGCCGACCAGGCCCGGACCATTCGAATTCCGGTCCACATGATCGAGACGATCAACAAGCTGATGCGGGTGCAAAAGCAACTCGTCCAAGAATATGGCCGCGAGCCGTCGCCCGAAGAAATCGCCGAGGAAATCCACTTGCCGGTCGAGCGAGTCCGCGCAGTGCTCAAGATGGCGCAGCAGCCAATTTCGCTGCAAGCGCCGGTCGGTGATTCAGACGACACCTCATTCGGTGACTTCATCGAGGACAAAGCGGCCGACAACCCGATGGAAGAAGCTGGCTTTTCGATGCTCAAAGACAAAATCAAGGACGTCCTCGACACCCTCACCGAGCGCGAGCGCGAAGTTCTCGAACAACGCTTCGGACTCAAAGATGGTTACAGCCGCACGCTTGAAGAGGTCGGTCGCCAATTCCAAGTCACTCGCGAGCGGATTCGCCAAATCGAAGCCAAAGCCCTGCGGAAAATGCGCCATCCTACCCGGATTCGCAAACTGGAAGGCTTTATCGAGCTTCCCGGAGCCTAACCAAGAGTGCGGGCATCTCGTCCGCATTCCTCCAAGCTTCACAATTTTCAATCGCCGGAAAGTTCCTCGAACTATCCTCGAAAGAAAATTGAAATTAGCGCCGACAAACGCGGATCAACAGAGATTTTCAAGACCTTAGATCCACGGAACAGATCTCCCAACCGATTGCTGCGAAGACCCCCGAAAATTCTCAAAGATCCGGGTTTATCAACTTCCATCCGTGGTTCTATTTTTTCAGATCAGCACCGGACGGTTTTGCGGGCTAAAAATCCATTGCCTGAGGGCCCACGTCAACGAGTGAATCGTTCCATCGAGATTTCTGACGAGTAGCAAACGAGAAAATTTACCTCCAACCTAGAAACTACAATCGAATAACCCGATTTTCAAACGGTCCGGATCTCAATCAAACGATTTTATAGGAAAAAGTTGATCGCCCTTTTTGCTTTCACACGAACCCGAGAAGGCAAACAAGAATTGAAATTCGGGCCTCATTGCTTTTCTAAGTCTCCATTTTCTTCGTGGCTTCTTCTGGGTTTTTCACTTTCAAAGTCACAGATCAATAATTTTACCGCGGCAAGCTTTGGAGCGCCAGCATTCTGTCAGCTGCGGGTGGAGTGAGATCCTGTCACCCGGCTTTAGAAAAAAAGACCCAGACAGAATATCCGCATGCCGTCGGCGTTCGAAATAAACGCAATTCCCCCGATCCTCGCTCGTTCTCTTAATCCAGGCAGGGATTGCAAGGACCCGATACCGATCAAACTGTACGACTCAGGGCTTGCTGGTGAAGCATTTCAAGATCGGCAGCTGGAATAGGTGTGGGGTCGGGGTATTCGAAAATTTCACCCTCGAAATTTCGGAGCGTGATTCGGCCAGAAGCCGCATCGACGACGTAATTCGGGTTAATCGGGATTTTACCGCCACCACCCGGGCCATCGATCACGAACTGTGGGATCGCATAACCGCTGGTGTGACCGCGAAGACCTTCGATGATGGCAACGCCTTCTGCCACCGAAGTCCGCAAATGAGACGAACCATTGATCAGATCACATTGGTAAAGGTAGTAGGGTTTGACCCGACACATCAGCAATTTTTGAACGAGCGCGGTTTGGATTTCTACGCTGTCGTTGACGCCGCGCAACATCACACTTTGGTTACCGAGGGGAATACCCGCGTCGGCGAGGCGAGCAAGTGCCGCCCGGACTTCGGTAGTGAGTTCTCGCGGATGGTTGGTGTGGACAGAAATAAAGAGTGGGTGGTGCTTTTTCAGCATCGTGCAGAGCTCCGGAGTGATCCTCTGTGGCAAAAAAATCGGAATCCGGGAGCCGATGCGGAGAAATTGGAGATGTGGGATCGCACGCAGCCGACTGAGGATTTTATCCAAGCGCTCGTCTGAAAAAAGCAACGGATCGCCACCCGAGAGCAACACGTCGCGGATTTCGGGATGCTGTTCAAGGTACTTGAAAGCCGGTTCCCACTGAGTTTCAAGGTGTTGTTCACCGACTCCGGAAACCACACGCGAACGCGTGCAGTAGCGGCAGTAGGAAGCGCAACGGTCGGTAACAAGGAATAGCACCCGGTCTGGATAGCGGTGA
>JAYWAR010000242.1:0-13464 GCA_043782285.1 Akkermansiaceae bacterium
CATGACGGACTTAAATGAACAAAGGCGTCGCAGCTTGGCAATAAGATTTCCAGATTCTACGCGAGGCCTGCGGGCGCATGCAAGTCGTTCAAAATCCTGTTGGCGTCGTGCGCGACGAGTAGGACCGTTTTCGCTTTGCATCGTCGAACAGCAGTGTTCAAGCTTGTAGCGGCTATGAAAATTACTTCTTACACGGGCGGCCAAGTTCAAACGAACGGCTACCTTATCGAAACTCCTGATGGAAATCTCCTCATCGACGCTCCCGAAGGCATTGCGGAATGGATCAGGGAACGTGGCGTTCGAGTGGATGAGGTTCTGTTGACTCACCAGCACTACGATCATGTCACGGATGCCGCAGCGCTTCGGGCAATGGGCGCGAAACTCCACGCCTTCGAAGATTATTCGACAGATCTGACTCTTGAATCCGCCGCGCGCGGCTGGGGAATGCCTATTTCGGTCACCCCCTATCAAGTCGACAGTCGTTTTAAAATGGGCCAATTGGCGGTGTTCGCGGGGCTCGAAATTACCCTCGCGCACATTCCGGGTCACTCGACAGATAGCGTGACGTTCTATTTTCCTGCGGCAGGAGTGGTCTTTTCGGGTGATACGCTTTTTGCCAATTCCATCGGTCGCACCGATTTGCCGGGAGGCAGCACTGAGCAATTGTTGGATGGGATCGCAAAACAGCTGATGACCCTGCCGCCTGAAACCCGTGTTCTAGCCGGTCACGGCCCTGCCACCGATATTGGCCGGGAGGCGAGTGGAAATCCTTATCTGGATTAAATCAGCGCGGATTAAACGACTTCCTTAAATCAAGAGTCGGTGATCGCAGCACTTTTTTTGCGGACGTTTCAGTCAGGGAGGCGAGTTCCGGCTGGTAGTTGCTTTTTTCTCTAGAAAGCGCCGGGACTCCGATAACTTGAAGATCGTTTGGTGATGTTCCAAGTTCGACTGCAAGGCGCTAGCCGAGAAGTCGAAGAGTAAGGAAGAGGGTTTCACCGCCGCCAAGCAACCGAGGTGGGCGTAGCTTTCTGCGGTGGAGTGACAAACGGGTTCGAATCCATGCTCGAACTTGGCGTTCAGATTAGCGGCCTTCTTGAATTCGCTCGGCCAGCATTGCAGGGAGGCCGGCGGCGATGATTTTGCGCTGGGTCTTGGCGATGTCATACTCGATCCGGCGAAAGACGATTTGTTGGTGCTCCATGTCGTAGATGGCATAGCAAGCCCGCCAATCGCCATCGCGGGGCTGGCCGACCGAGCCGACGTTGATGAAATACTTGGCTCCGGCTTCGATCACGATTGACTCGGCGGGGACTTCTTGGACTCGGTCGGATTTCATATAAACCCGCGGTACGTGGGTATGACCGTGAAAGCAAATCTGGGTAAATTGGTAGGAAAAATTGGACATCGCGTCGAAGCGATTGGTCACGTAATTCCAATGAGAAGGCTGATCGAGAGTGCTGTGAACGATGGTAAAATCGGAAACTTGGCGGACCATTCGCAGCCGTGACAACCAGACGCGTTGTGCGTCGGAGAGTTGTTGGCGGGTCCACTCGAGCGCGGTTGCGGCCACCGGATTCATGCTATCGAGCGAGTGATTGCCAGAAGCTTCCTCGTCGTGATTGCCCTTCACCGTCGGGCAATTGAGCTTCTGGATGATTTCCAAGCAGGCATCAGGATCCGCATTGTAGCCGACCACGTCGCCCATGCAGACGTGATCCGTGACGCCTTGTTGGGAGGCGTCTTCTAAGATAGCCTCGAGAGCTTCTAAATTGGCATGTATGTCACCGAAAATTGCAATCCGCATAGTGTAAGCAAAAAATTGAATGCCAGCTTGTCGCTTGTGGCGTGTCTGTCGAGAGGAAATCGGTCGGCTAATTGGCAAACCAGCTGTCAGGGCCGGTTGCAGGAGGGAGTGGGCGGCGAAAAATGCTTTGGGGCGGAGGGATATTTAGGGTTTTTTCGAGGGATTCGAGTGCGGAGGCTACGCCGTCAACCGGGAAACGTTCACGGGTCCGCTGCCAATGGGTGGAGAGGGCGTCATAGGCTTTTTTCGGGGTTTCAAACAGTTGGATCGCACGCTGGGCGCTGTCGATGGCTGGATTTGCGTGGCACTCGAGCACCAGGAGTAGAATCACGAGAGTTGGGGTGCGGTTCTGACTTTGCCGGTAAAGACTTTGTGCCAAGGCTAAGGCTGCGGGTTCTTGACCGAGCACTCGGGCGAGTGAGTAAAGTTCGGCTCGGCGGACGTAGGGAGCGACTTTGTCGAGATCCGCCGCGCGGTGGTAGGCGGCGGCGGCGGCGGCAAATGTTTGATTGCGGTCGCGGAAGGCTTGGAGTTTGTTGGCGTCTGAAAGTAAAAAGCCGAGTGCCGTGAGTAGCCCGGGATCTTTCGGGTTGTTGCGGACGCCACGCTCAAGGAAGGCTCGGCCGTTTGCAATCGCGAGGCGCCACGCTTCTCGCCGCCGCAGCGCAGGTAACTGGGTGTCGTTGAGGTAGTAGGATGCGGCATTGTAGGCGGAGTGCCATGAGCCGGTTTCCCAATAGTAGGAAGTGCGCGGGGCGAGATCGACGATGGTGTCAAAGCTGTTCGCCAAATCGTCCCAGCGTTGTTCTTGAAAGAATGAAAAGGCACGTAAGTTGATGAAAGTCGCGACCAGCGTCCGCAGTCCGCCGAGTGCCACGGCGGAACTGGTCTGGCCAATTTTGTCGCGGGTGCCAATTGCGAGGGTGACTGGGCTCAGTCTGGCGGTGGTGAGTTGTTCTGCGAGTTTCGCCTCGAAAGGCATGCGAACGGCACCGAAGGCCAATACCGACACGATCAGGATTCCATTTCGGTGCCAAATTTTCACAGGATTAAAATTCCTTTTCCGCGAACACAAACCAGGACGCGAGGGTGAAAAATACTGCATAGTAGAGGCTGATGAAAATCAGTTTTGCGAGCATCAGCAGTGGCATTGTCTGGCCTTCAATGACCGCGTCGATCACGTTGAAATTTTGAAAATCGGGTAACACCAAGGATAGCAACAATGACACCATGCGAGTGATGAGTCCTTGACCGGCTTGACCGGCTTGGAGGTAGGCAGCTCGGGCGTCGGCTTGGAAATGGCCGATAAAATAAATAAGAAAACTGATCATTGTGGTGAACAGGGTGCTGGAAGAAAAAGTCGAGATCAGCAGTGCCAGCGAGGCCATGATCGATGAGCGCAGGAAGATTGCGAGGACCGCGCCCTGGAGCGACCAACTCGGCCCGTGAGCCGCCGTTTCTCGCGCCAGCGAATGAATGGCTTCTGGCGGCCAGTTCAGGCTCTTGGCCATCGCGAGTTGCTGGGTCAAGATCAGGGAAGCGCGGAGTTGCAGCACCACCGTCATGAGCAAGTCCATCAATGCCAGCGACACAAACACCAGTAGTAACACGCCAAGCAGTTTTCCGGCGAGGTAGTCGAGTCGTGGCACGGGTTTGGCCAAAATTGTGTAGAGCGTCCGATCCTCGACGTCTTTGGGCAGCAGCAGTGCGGTGGCGACAATTGATAGGACCACGGAAAATAAGGTCATCGTTCCGAGCGACCAGCTTTGGATCGAGCGCAACACGTTAACTCCTACGGATTCCGGGCCTTGGTGTTGTGGGAGATCAAAAAAATTGCTGGCAATGGCAATCACCGCGAACATCGCGAGGAAATAAAATACCTTCATCCGTACCAGTTGGGTGAAGGCGTGCAGGGCGATCACGAGGACCCGGCTCAAATGCGAGCCCTGGGTCGGTGGGGTGGTGCTTGAATTCATCGTTCGTCTCCGGGGCTGCTGGTTTCGCGAAGGAAAAGCCGTTCCAGAGTGGTGCGCGGCTTGCCACTGCGGATCAGTGAAGTGCCCGGCGAGTTGGCCACCAAGATTTTAATTTGGGCAATCAATTCCGGGCTGGCGTCTTTTAGCACGATTTCGGTTTGATCTTCAATCGAGATCAAATCGTCGAGGCGGCCAGCTTTGACCATTTTACCCTTACAAATGATGCCGACATGATCGCAAACCTCTTGCACCTGCTCTAGCAAGTGCGAACACAGGAAGACCGTGATTCCTTGTTGTTTGAGCTTCAGGATCAAGTCGCGGATTTGGCGCGAGCCGACCGGATCGACGCCGGCCGTCGGCTCATCCAGAATCACCAAGCGCGGCTCTTGCACCAGCGCTTGCGCTAGGCCGATCCGTTGCAGCATTCCCTTCGAATAGCCACCAAGCCGCCGGTCGCGAGCATCGCTCAAATCCACCAACGCCAGCAATTCGCTCACTCGTGCATCCAGGAGCTTGCCTTTTAGGCCACAAAGTTTGCCGTAAAATCGCAAAGTTTCCGCGCCGCTTAGATGTTTGTAAAAATAGGGATTTTCCGGGAGGAAGCCAACGTCGTTGCGCGAGTCTACCCTCAGCGAATCCTTGCCAAAGATCGCGCAGTGGCCGCGGGTGGGTGCCACCAACCCGAGCAATGCTTTCATCGTCGTCGATTTGCCCGAGCCGTTTGGCCCGATCAACCCGTAAACTTCGCCCGGCATAATTCGGATTGAGACTCCGTCCACTGCCCGCAAACACTGCTTGCGGAACGAGGTCTTGAAATCTTTGACGAGATTGATGATTTCAACAGCGGGTGTTGGTTCGGCCATCGGTGGCCGCAGCATTAGGCCACCGTGGCGGACTGGCAACGGACAAATCCCTCATTTTTGAGAAAATTGATTCGCCACCGCGAGTTCATTTCAATTTTTCGGTTGACCGATGCTGCGATGGAGATTTCACTCACGCAAGTGAGACGCATTCTCAATAAGAGCGCTCGCAAATTTAACTTCACCACCAGCCTCGATTTTCATGAAACCACGACGTTCAACCACTTCTTGCCGCAGTTTACTTCCATGCCTCGGTGTTGCTCTTGCCATGACTCAGCTGGCCGCCGCCGGCAGTCGTCACTTCACTTACAGTTACGAAACGACAACCATGGCCAAAGGTGCGATGGAGTTAGAAAATTCGGTGACTTGGAAGACTCAGAAGGCGGAAAATCCCGGTTTTGACGGGTTCGACTTCCGGCACGAGTTCGAATATGGATTTTCGGATCGCTTGCAACTGGCCTTTTACTTTGCTGACTGGAGTCATCAAAAATCTGACGCGGAGCCTGCGAAATCGAAATTTCAAGACGTTGCAGTTGAAGCGATCTATAATCTCACCGATCCGAACACCCATCCATTTGGATCCGCTCTTTATGGCGAAATCAAAGGCAGTGACGATTTTATCGAATTGGAAAGTAAACTCTTGTTGCAGAAAAATCTAGGTTCTTGGATGTTTGTTTACAATGTCGGTGGTGAAATTGTCTGGGAAGATGACTACAAGAATGACAATGCCGAGTTGAAGCAGAGTGCGGGGGTGAGCTACCAGTGCAGTCCGTCGTGGTCGATGGGTGCCGAAGTGCTGCATGAGATTGCAGTTCCAGGTGTCGATACGATCGGTGCGAGCGGGGTCTTTTTTGGGCCAAATTTGGCGTGGCGGCACCAGTCGGTTTCGCTTACAATGACTGGGTTGTGGCAGTTGACGGCGTTGGCCGGTGAGCCAGATTTTCAATTGCGTACCATCTTTTCGGTGAACTTCTAAGGATGAAATTCAAAAGTTTCAATGTGTTGGGGACAAGCGTTACGGCCGTAGTGGCTGTAACGCTTGCGTCGTTGGTCTTATCGTGTGGTTCCAGTTACCAAACTCCGGTGGTCACCCCGCAATTGGCGAAAAACTCATCGGTGCCAGTGTCTGAGTTGGAGCGTGGCTACCGCATTCACCAACTGAAATGCGCCAAATGCCACACCTTTGAAAATCCTGCCAACTACCAGGTCGCCGAACTGACTCACGAGATCATGCCGGTGATGGCGAAAAAGGCCAAGCTTGAGCCGGCTGATGCCCAAGCGGTGCTGGCGTATTTACTTGCCGCGCGACAACCTTAGGATCGGTTACTTCATTCTAAAATAAGCGGCAAGCTCCGACTCTGCTGGTGAGTGTGGGGGGGATCAAGCGTAGGGGGGGGGGATTGAACGTGGTTTATGCAGGAGCACCGAGAGCACCGGGAATTGGCCCAAGATCTTCTGGACGATCTTCTTCAGTCGCTTTGATTACCGGCTTTTTCTTAAGTTCATCGGGTACTGGCGGTGGCTTGGGAGCAGACGGCGGATTACGCATTTCGCCGTGATCGATAATGTCTTTGAGGTGAGATGCATCCAAAGTTTCAAATTCGAGCAAGGCTTTAGCAATCAATTCGACTTTATCGCGACCTTCGTTGAGAATTCGAGTTGCGATTGCATAAGCATCGTCGATGAAGCGCTTGATTTCCTCGTCGATAATCTTGGCGGTACTTTCGCTGTAATTGGTACGGCGGCCTCCCATGTCGCCACGTCCGAGAAATACCGGACCGTCACCTTCGCCGTATTCGACCATCCCGAGCTTGTCGCTCATGCCCCACTCACAAACCATGTGGCGGGCGAGCGAGGTTGCTTGGCGAATGTCGCCAGAAGCCCCGTTGGAAACGTCGTCGCTGTGAAAACCTTCGGCAATCCGGCCACCCATGGTGACGATGAGGTTGGCAAGAGCTTCTTTTTTCTGGGTTGAGTATTTGTCGCCGTCTGGCAAATACATCGTCGCACCGAGGTAAGGGCCGCGAGGGATGATGGTAACTTTGTGCAGCGGGTTGGTGTCGGGCAGTACCATGTTGAGGTAAGCGTGGCCAGCTTCGTGCCATGCGGTGCCGGTCTTCTCTTTGTCGGACATCGCAAGGCTGCGGCGTTCGCGGCCCCAGCGGACCTTGTCGCGGGCTTCTTCCATTTCGTCGAGGGTGACGGCGGAGAGGCCGCGGCGGGCGGCAAGCAGGGCGGATTCGTTAATCAAATTGGCAAGCTCGGCACCCGAGAATCCGGGAGTACCCCGGGCGATTTTGGAGAGATCGACGCCGGCGGCAAGTTTGATTTTTTTGACATGAACACGGAGAATTTCTTCGCGGCCGTTGACGTCGGGCAAGGAGATGGTGACTTGGCGGTCAAAACGGCCGGGACGGAGGAGTGCGGGATCAAGCACGTCGGGGCGGTTGGTAGCGGCGATGATGATCACGCCTTCTTGAGTGTCAAAACCGTCCATTTCGACCAACAGTTGGTTGAGCGTTTGCTCGCGCTCGTCGTGACCGCCGCCCATGCCGTGGCCACGATGGCGACCGACGGCGTCAATTTCGTCGATAAAAATGAGGCAGGGTGCGTGTTTACGGCCTTGTTCGAACATATCGCGGACGCGGGAGGCGCCGACGCCGACGAACATTTCGACGAAGTCCGAGCCGGAGATTGAGAAGAATGGGACGTCTGCTTCACCGGCGATGGCACGAGCGAGCAAAGTTTTACCGGTGCCGGGAGAACCGACCATCAGCACGCCCTTGGGAATTGAGCCGCCGAGTTTTTGAAATTTGCGGGGGTCGCGGAGGAAATCGACGATTTCGAACAGCTCTTCTTTGGCTTCTTGGATACCGGCGACGTCTTTGAAAGTCACCTTGTTGCGGTCCATGGTGAGCAGGCGAGCTTTGCTTTTACCGAAAGACATTGCACCGCGGCCGGCCGACTTCATTTGTTGACGAAACAGAAAAAAGAGAACGCCGAAGATCAGCAAAATTGGGAGGAACGTAAACAATGCGCTGCTGAGGTAATCTTTGTTGCGTTCGTAGATGGCCTTGTCCTTGACCAGTTTGTTGAGGTCTTCACCTTGGATTGCGGTAGAAACCGGAACGCTGAATTGGACAGCACCGGCGACCATTCCTTTGGCATCTGCTTGGAGCACGGGATTGATGACGACCTTGCGAGTGCCGACGATTGTCGCGTCGTCTGAGCCAGCGGTGGTCAGAATTCGGAGCGGATTGACGGCATCGTCGGTTTCAACCCAATCGGAGGCGATGGATTTACGGAGCTCGGCGAGGGAGATGGTTTCGGCATCGTTATCAAGCGGGCGCTCCGCGCTGGTGGTAATTTGTTTGAAGCGAATTTTATCTCCGAGCAGTTCGTTGATCTCATCGCGCCGGATTGCCAAATTGACTTGCACTTGGAAGTCTTTTTTCGGGGTTTCGAGTTTCGGTGCAGCGAATTCTGGAATGACCCAGCCGGAAATGGAGGCGTCGTAATTGGTATCGGTGGTGATGACCTTGAGTGGCAGCTTGGGATTGCCCAAAACGATGCGGTCCTGATTCCAGGCTTGGCGGAACTGCGAGTAGGTTAATGGCTTGACGACCTTATTAGTGATCGGATTGAAAAAAGCGACGGCCAAGAAAAGTGTTGCCAAGCTGAACAAACCAAGCAGCCGCCAGTTGAAACCATTGGGCTCTCCTGGAGTGCGGTTGGGGGTTTTGACGGGTGGAGTTGGATTCGGTGAGTCGGACATGGTAAGCGAAAAAAGACCTAGGCAACAATAGCTGGCACGATGGTGAGTGCGCAGTCCATTGTGGTTCGGAGATAATGAAGAATACTGTAAGGGGGTGAAAAGCAAACCCCTTTTTTGCACGAGTCTTGCGGGTAGGCGCAAGGTCTGCCAAGAAAACCGGCGTGGAATCACCCTTACCGATCAAAGATCCGCTTCAGCCTTCACCGCGGAGGCTGCGTTGGCTGCGGAGATTACGCTGGTTGCAGCTTATTCCGGGAATTGGGCGGCTGCGAGCCTTGCGCCCGGGAGCGGATGCGCATGTTGGGGTGTTGGTGGATGCGTTCGCGGCATTTGCGACCTTGGATGATGAGTTAAGCTCGCTGGAGGCGGATTTAATTTTGGACATGCTGCGGAGTGCGTTTCCTGAGGTTGACCACGGATGGCTGGGACGGCGGTTGCAGAAGGCGGTGAAAAATCCTCAGCCGCTGCAGGGGCTGGCGGTCGAGTTGAAGGACAGTTTTGATGACGCGGGGAAATTGGCGCTCGGCTTGCAGTTGTTCACTTTGGTCGATGCGGCTGGCCGTTCGGAGCGCAATCGGACCAGTTTTGAGGTTTTCATGCGGCGTTTGGGGCGGCCGGATTATGGATTGGCGATTTTGCGGGAAATGCGGGGTGATGCTGGCGAGCCTGCGGACGAAGACCTGCCGTTTGAGCGATTGGTTTTTGGGCGAGCTGATGCGGATGTATTATTGCCCCCGGCGGCGAGCGATCACGAGTTCAGAGTGTATCGGGTGGGGGATTTGATTTTGGTGAGGAATACTGGGATTTCACCGTTGTGGATCCGTGGGCGGTCGGTGGAAACGGGCTCGTTTCTTCGGATGCGTGAGCGTCAGCCTTTGGTGGTACCGGGATGGACCTTGAGTTACGAGGATTTGATGTTTTTCCTCGACGTCAAGCGGACTGGCAATGCGCCGGCCATCTATTTGGAAGCGGGCGGCGTTGGGCTCACTGCGGAGCGGACGCGTGGGCGCCAAAGTGCCTTGCGGGTGAGCTTTGGGCTTGAGGCGCAAGTCGAGGCGCTGCGCGACACCGAGCTGCACGCCGGAAGCCGCGGGCCGCTCAAAAAGGGCGATTTGGTGACTTGCCGGAACCATGAACGGCTGGGTGATGCTTCGGGTTTTAGCCTTTCGATCAACGAGCTTCGGCGCAAAGCGATGCAGAAAGGGCGACGTTTCCGTTTGGCAGGGGATCGGCAAGAGTATTTAGTTTCCAATGATGCGGCTTCGTTGGCGGCCGGGGATTTGTTGTTGGGCTCGAAGTTGTCGCCAAAAGCGGTGTTGTTCATTCGTTACGATGCGCAGCGGGCGGAAGGTGAATTGGTCGTTCGGGAAAGTAACGGGCCGATTTGGGTGGATGGGGTTGCGGTGCGCCAGACGGCGTCTTTGCGGGACGGTTCGTTGATTCGTCTTTCCGGCAGTCAAGCGGTGCGTTGCCGGTTCAGTGAAGGTTTTTTGGATGAGGAGCGGACGCTGATTGAATCGTTGCAGGTGGAAGATTTGATTCATGATTTCGGGCCGGAAGCGCGGGCGCTGGATCATGTGAATTTTGGGGTAAAACGTGGGGAAATGCTCTGTATCATCGGCCCCAGTGGCAGCGGCAAAAGTACCTTGCTGTCGGTGCTTTCAGGCCAGCGTGAACCGACGCGCGGTAAGGTTAGGCTGAACGGAATTTCGCTTTATGAGCGGCGCGAGCAATTGGTGCCATTTATCGCTCACATGCCGCAAGAAGAGGCCCTAAATCCACAACTGACGGTGCGTGAGCATTTGCGTCATGCGGTCACGATCCGTCGTCCGGGCTTGGCGCTGGCCGAGCATGAACGCCGGGTGGACAGCGTGCTGGCCGAGCTTGGCTTGCAGTCGATCGCCCGTCGGCGGGTGGGCTCGCCGGGTGAGAAAACGATTTCTGGGGGTGAGCGCAGCCGCCTTAACCTCGGGGTGGATTTGGGCAGCCGGGCGGAGGTTTTTTTGTTCGATGAGCCGATTTCAGGACTCTCGTCGAAAGACTCGGAGCACGTCGCGGAAACCCTGCGGTCACTGGCTCGTGAAAAAATTGTGATTGCAACTTTGCATCGTCCGGGAGCACCGGTATTGCGCTTATTTGATAAGGTCTTGCTCCTGGATAGCGGCGGGCGTTTGGCTTATTTCGGCACGCCGGCTGGGATGGTCGGTTACTTTCGGGATGCTTGTGAGGAGTTGGCGATCGCTCATCCGGCGGTGACTGCGAAGTCGCCGCTGGGGGCGGATTTTGTATTCGATGTGTTGGAGACGCCCTTGAGTTCGATTGGCGGTGGCTCGAACACCGGTGCGGCGCGACGGTTTCCGCCGTCGTTTTGGCAAGAGCGATTTGAGAGTGTCGATTTGATGCACTCCTTGCAGCTCGGCGGCACGGCAGTTTCCAAATTGGGAGAACGGCGTGAAGGGGAGCGTTTACCGCTGCCGCCGAAGCCAGTGCGGCGTTTGCGGGCGGTGTTGGCAGTGTTCGTGACCCATTTTTTGCGGTCCTTACTTTCGAAATTAAGGACCCGCGGCACGGTTTACAGCACGTGTCTTGAGGCACCGCTGCTCGCGGCTTTGATTGCGATCACCTTGCGCTCTTCGCCGGAAGGCTCGTACCAGTTTGCGACGGCACTGCACATCCCGGCGTATTTGTTTCTGAGTGCGACGGTTGCGATGTTCTTAGGCTTAACCAACTCGGCATCGGAGGTGTTGCGTGACCGGCCGATTTTGCGCCGCGAGCGGAATTGCCAGCCGGGTGCAAGTTCTTATGTGATGGCCAAGTTTGCGGCGCTCGGCTTAGTCGCAGCGCTGCAATGTTTGGCGTATCTGGTGGTGGGCAACCACTTTTTGGACATTGACGGGATGCTGCCTCATCTTTGGTTGTGGATGACTCTGACTGCGTGGACCGGCACGGCAATGGCTTTAGTCGTCTCTGCCGTCGTTAAAACTGAGCGTGCGGCACTGACGGCGGTGCCTTTGTTGTTGGTGCCGCAGATGTTGTTGGCGGGTGCTTTGGTGCCTTACCGGGAAATGAATCACGGCTTGTTTGACGATGCGGATGGTGTTCGTGACCGCGGCGGCATTCCGGTGCCAGCGGCGATCATGCCGTTGCGTTATGCCTATGAGGCGATGATCGTCGCTCAGGCGACGCGCAACCCATTTGAAGCGGAGCGGTTGCGGCTGCAGCGGCGGATCGACCGCTTGCGTTCGCGGGGGGGGCCGTTGAGCGCTTCTGAACTCGAGCGTTTTGAGTTGATCAAAGAGGGACTGCGGCGACTTTTGGCTTCGGGTGCAAAGTCACCGGAAGAGGCGGCAAATTTGGTGGCGCGGATTCGCCGGATTGCCACGTCCGGAACCCGGATCGAGGTTGAGACGATGAAAGTTTGGCCGGAGAATGAGCGCAAGGTGCGGCCAGCCTCCGAATTTTTCGTCAATGAGCGAGTTGATTTACTGGTGAGAGAGGCGGAAACTTTCCGCAATGATTACCGTGATCATCAGCGCCGAATTATCTTTCATGCCCTGAAAAAGCCGATTCCGTGGATGCGGGAAAAAACGGGTAAAACTCCGGAAGAGTATGTCGAACGCGATGATGAGATCGAGACTCAAAAATACTGTGGGATCGTCCTCGGTAGCATTATTTTAGGCTGTGGCGTGATTACCACGATGATCATTTCCCGCCAGAACCGGCAGACGCACTAAGCGGTTGTCGGCGTGGGATTGGCGATTTGTGCCAACATCGCGCTGACGGTGCTCACCGCTGCTGGGCTGAGCGCTTGGGGGACCAGGGCGGCAAGCACCCAGTGACCTGTCGCGGTTTCGAGTGGGATCAGGGCCAGCATCGCTGCACCGGTGATCTTTAAATGGACCGTGCCTGTTGAAATGTCCGATCGGCGCGGGGCGAGTGCCAAACTGCGAGCCAGGAAATGCAATTGCTGATGGTTGCCGTCGTCGAAAATGACTTGCCCTTCGCGATCGACGAGGAAAATGCCGGTTGCCGCAAAATGCTGGCTGAGCCAGGCGTAAAACGGTGGCATTTTTGCCAATAGCGAGGCACCCGCAGTGGGTGGCTCGGGTGCTTGCGAGGCGGGCTCGATCACATAACCGACAAAGTCATCACCGAAGTCGGCATCCGGCTTACTCACGACTGGCTCAAGCCTGGGTTGAATCAAGCGTTCCGCAAGCTGCCGGACTTGGATGGGGTCTAGCCATGGATCAATCGGGTTCATCAGGCTTGGGGGCTTGGGTGGTTGCGGCATTGGCCAAATTTAATTTCAATTTCGGTGCGCAAGGAATCGAAAATTTGCTGTGCCTCAGCGCCCTCAGGCATCACGCCGATGGGCAAACCGCGGGCGCTGGCTCTGACAAATAGCCCGTCGCGCGGGATCTGGGTTTGAAATACCAGCTCGGGAGGGAGTAATTGCCGTAAGGCGGTGGCTGCTTGGCGACTTTCCGCGAGGTCGTTCTGAACCATGGTCAGGCAAACGCCGAGCACTCGGAGTTGAGGGTTGGTTATCCGTAAACGATTGAGTCCTTCTAGCAGTTTAGGCACGGAGCGGATTCCTAATGGTTCGGCTTGTTGTGGAATCATCACGGCATCGCTGGCGGCAATGACATCGCTAGTGACCCCGAAAAGCCCCGCTGCGGTGTCGATCAAGCACAGGTCAAAGTTACTGACTGAGACTCGGCGTAAAAATTCGCGGACTCGGCTGAGGTGGGCGCCGGTGCCGCCGCCGCCGCTTTCGTAGTCACCGCCCTGACCGCTAGCGACCAACGACAGCGTTGCGAGTCGTGTTGGTAAAATTAAGCCTTCGAGTGGGGTATTTGGATCGGCCAAGTAGTCATAAAATCCGCTAAGCCCACGTGCTTGGCGGGTCAATGACAGCCCGACCGAGCCTTGGGGGTCGGCATCGACTAATAAAGTGTTGAGTCCGGCACGCGCAAAGGCGTGGGCGAGATTGATCGAGACGGTGGTTTTACCCACCCCTCCTTTTTGGCTAGAAACGGCAATACT
>JAYWAR010000243.1:0-1725 GCA_043782285.1 Akkermansiaceae bacterium
TGAACGCGCTGGTATTTTTTTATCGCGATGTTTGTGGAATGGAGGAAGTGCATTTGGAGGTGAGACTGAGGAGAACTGAGAAGCGGGTGCCGGTGGTGATGACTTGCCAAGAGGTTCTTGCGGTTTTAGGCAAGTTAGAAGGAAATGTGAAGCTTGCGGCGGAATTGCAGTATGGTGCGGGTTTGCGCCTGAGCGAGGTGGTGAGGCTGCGGGTGAAGGATATTGACCGGAAACGGGGGCAAGTCATCGTGCGTGGAGGAAAGGGCGATAAGGATCGAGTCACGGTCCTGCCGGAGCGGGTGACCAAGACGCTGGAGGAGCGGATGGGATCGCTGCGTGAAATTTTTGAAGGGGACCGGATGAAGGGGCTAGCGGGAACCCAGTTACCGGGGGCTTTGGCGCGAAAGATGCCAAGGGCAGGTGAGCGATGGGAGTGGTTCTGGATTTTTCCGGCACCGCAGATTTCTAAAGACCCGGAGGATGGGATAACGCGGCGTCATCATCTGCATGCGAAGACGTATGGCGAGGCGGTGTCCCGAGCTGCGCGGGAAGTGGGAATTGAAAAACGGGTGACGACGCATGTTTTCCGTCATTCATTTGCGACGCATTTACTGGAAAGTGGCACGGACATCCGAACAATTCAGGAATTGCTGGGGCACAGCGACGTAAAAACTACAGAAATTTACACCCACGTGGCCAGCGGTGTAAATGGGTGTGGGGTAAGGAGTCCGTTGGATGCGATGGTTCGAACGGTTTGCCCCCCAACTTTGCTTTAATCACCGAAATTTTTATTCAAAGTTGATTCCATGAAACCCGGCCGACTTGTTCTAGCACCAACGGTGCGTCTCAGCCTGGGGCAGGGCCTTGCCCTAGGTTTGGGTTCCAAAATGATTCAAGCTGTGCGACGACAATTAAAACTGCCCAGTTGGGAGGGCGGTTTTTGGGGGTGAGACGGCATGCCGTTTGACACCGGTTGGGGCGGAGGGTGCTGCTCTGGGTTGTGGTCAAGAGAACCCAACTCACCAAGCCCTGAAGCGGCAAACCAAAAACGGCTTCGGCGACCACGCACCCGGCCCAAAATAGCCCGCCCCTTGAGGGCTCAATTCCTTTTCCGTTCGGGGTTCCCAAGGTCTTGCTCGGGTTGGGATGGTTTTCCCCTTTGGGCATGCGCGTCAAGTTAAGCCAGAAACTCCCATGTTTCGTTGAAATTCCGACGTTTCTTCCGCTTATCGTAGCAGCAATATCTGACCAGCACTTTTTCGAGGGCGATGGTTTCCGGTCGTTCGCCAGCCAGCGGACGGATCACTCGTTTCAGCCGGGTGATGCTTCCTGCTAGATAATTGATGAATTTCAAAAGACTCAGCCTGCGTCGGTGTTTGAGCCACAGGACGCGCTCGAATTTACGGTAAAGATTGGAGGCCGCCGCGATCACCAGCAGTCTTGTTTTGAGTAGAATACGCAGCTGACGTGCTGAAACCCGGTGGAGGATGTCGAACTTTAAATGACTTTTCCAAGCCTTGAAGATCACCTCTATCCGCCATCTCAGGCCGTAAATGCCGAGGATTTCCGTGAAGTTTGCTTTGAGGGCGGGGATGTTGGTGAGGTAAATCGTCGAATCCATCAGCTCCAGAACCGCCTTGGAAGGGTTGTGCCCTTTGCTTTCCTTCTTGGCTTTCATGCGTCTGAGATTGGCGATTTCTGGAGCGACGGGAGCCGCCAGGAGCC
>JAYWAR010000244.1:0-1720 GCA_043782285.1 Akkermansiaceae bacterium
TTCATCAGCGTCCAGCTCACATTATCCATGCTGTAATGGACCTGATAGTTTGCGATCCGTCCGTTGAAATAGTCCTGCCGCGGGGTGTAAACAAAGCCCCCGACGGAGCGCGTCGAGCCGAGATCAATTATCAAACGGTGGGGCGGCTGAGGGTCGGGCGGAATCGCCCCTTGCGAATACTCGGTGTGCCAGAATGTATTGATATCTCCGTCGATTGCATAACTCGCCGGAGCATACTCATCGACCGTTTCCTGGCTATCGACAGCGTAAACCGACAACCCGGAAGTGGGCATCGGCACCCCATTGCCATCGAGCACGGAAAATTCGGCGGCGCTCGACCACGCATTGCCATTCACCTCACTGAGTGCCGTTAGACGGACGTAGCGGGCTTGCGGCATCGCGGGCGCTTGAAATTCTGCCGCCGTGAGACCCTGGATATATTGTTGGACCAGGGCGACCGCCTCTTGATCGACAAGATTTTTCGCAAGCGGCGGCATCGCGGTGCCATTTCCCACCGCCCCTAGCCGCACATGCAGCGCGGACAAACTCGTATCTCCGGGTTTAATATATCTCCCGTTAGGCCCGAGGTTAAATACGCCTTGGATGGCTCCGTTGATGATCCCCTGACCCGCAAGTGGAGTGCCGAGACGTGCGTCGAAAAAGCTCACTGTGCCGCCGGGGCGGTGACAATGCGCGCAGTTCGTATCGAGATACGAACGCACCCGGTGCTCAACCGGCGCAGTGGTATCACCAATCGCGCGGGACTCGATGAAGTTCGCCAACTCAGTGGCAGTGAGCGTGCGGTCAAACATCCCAAGCGCGTTGAAAGTCACAAGCTGGTTCGCGGTGCGACCGGTGGAGTCATAGTGGAAATTTCCATTAAGCGGGCTGGTCCGCACGCCTAACGCCTGTCCGGCCGCGGCGGTGTGACATAGCATACAATCGGCGCGCGACGGATAGTCCCAGCGACGGCTTTCGCTGCTGCCGTTTGCTAGGGTCACGGAAAAATTCTCGCTCTGGCCAGTGGTTAGAAGTTCCGCGTCCGTGCCCGCGCTGTTCCAGCGATAAGTGACACCATATTTACCGCCGCCGGCGGTACAAACTAAGAAGCGGGTTTCCAAACGTTTCACCAATGCCGGATTGTTAGCATTGATCGCAACCTCGAAGTGTTTCACCAACACCGTCCCGGCGGGAAAGATCCAGTTCCCCTCTTCATCGAAAACGATATCTTCCGAAGCCGTGTTATAGCTGCCGTCGTTAGGCAGAATGATCCAGCGCTTCTTGGCTGCCGCATCCGACCACAGCGGCGTCACCACCGTGTAAGGCACCGCGGCGGGCACTGCTGCTAGAGTGGCGAGATTGCTGAAAACATTCGTCTGCGAAAGAAACTGCGGCGGCTCGATAGAAACTCCGGCCACGATCAGTTTGTGGATGGTGCCGCCCGGCTGGTTGGTGCCATTGACATTGAGCAAATAGATTTCGCCAGCGTTGTCGGTGCAAAAGTTAGCAAGCCCGACTTTGTCGCCGGTGGGAAATCCATCGATGACCAAGGTGCTCACGGGTGCTCCGCCACCAGTGGGCAGAGTGGCGGTCCAGATTTTGCCACGGACATGATCGGCGTAGAGCAGCTTGCCGCCTAGCACCGTATTCCACTTGGCGCCACGGTAGCGCATCCCACCGATGATGCAGTTCCCGACGCTGTGGTCGTATTCCACCACCG
>JAYWAR010000245.1:0-1706 GCA_043782285.1 Akkermansiaceae bacterium
TTTCAAATGCCGCCACCACCGCCGTTCCCGTGGTCCGGTAAGCCGAGTCCAAACTCTGCTGAGCCCACCCCGACGCGATCAACGCGACTGACACACTTGCGTAAATCCAGTTAGCGTTCACCGAGTTCAAAGGTAAAAATTTTCAATTTCCCGGCGCGTTCGATTTCGAGGTTAAGTTCGTCACCCGCTGACATCGCGGTGAGCAAAGCCTGAAATTGTTCGCGTGTTGCCAAAGCCACTCCGTTAAGTTTCAACAAAATATCAGCATCTTTGATTCCAGCTTCCGCCGCGGGACTGTTATTGCCGACCTTGGTCACCCGCAACCCGCCTTGCGACCGAGCTTCCGTGGCCAAGCCTAAATAACCCGTGCCCTTTTCCGGCAGCTGAGCAAACGGTCCCTCACCGATGAACTCCGACCTCAACATCGCCTCCCAGTTCGCGACAAACTCAGAAATCGGGACATGCATGTTTACCTGCAACTGCTGGCCCACCCGCGAATGAATCCCGATCAATTTTCCCGATAAATCAAACAACGGCCCGCCCGAGTCACCACCGATCAACATACAATCCGATTGAAACGTCGAATTCGCGATTCGCACCAAGCGTCCTAACCGCACCACCGATCCTCGCTCCTTGTCGAAACCTCCCGCGTGCCCGAGCGCAAATACCCAATCGCCCAAATGGGTGGTTTGCGCACGATCTAACTCGACGTATGGATAGCTTCCTTTCTCGGTGATTTGGATCATCGCCGCATCCTTGTCTGCCACGAGACCCAGCGTTTCAGCCTTCAAGCGGGTGCCATCTTCTAAAATCACCGTCACTTTTTTCTTCACCCCGCTCGCCACATGCGCCGCCGTGAGAATCAGCCCATGCTCAGAAACGATCACTCCGCTCCCCGAGCCTTCCTTAATTTCGAGGCAGACCGTCGCCGCTCGCACCTTGGGCAGGGCCGTCGCCAGCGCCGTTTGAATCACTTCCAAGTCATTGCGGGTTTCCGGCACCTTTTTGTCATTGATCGTCAAGCGCCCCGCTTGCGCCAAAACGCAGCAGGGCAGTAACAGCAGCAGCGGAAATATTTGTGAAAACTTCATGCCCTTCGATCACTGGTAGGGTAGTCGCAGCCTCGCCGCGATGCAACTCATCGCTGCCCGAGCTTACGAAAGAGTCCGATCCACTCCCGCCCTTCACGCCCCGGGTAAGCCGTGCTCGGCACCCATCCCGCCACCCGTTCGAACCACGGCGCTAAACAATTTTCCAAATCTTCCACGGTGGTTGCAAATGGCGGCCCACTCATCTCCTCACCCGGATCGAATGGAGTTATGAAAAACACCCCTGCCAACCAACCACCTTCTACCAGGCAAGCCGCCGCTGCCGCAGCATATCGGTCACGCTGGTCAGGATCAATCGCACAAAAACATGTGTGCTCCCAGATCGCCGCAAACTCGCGTTCCATCCGCCATCCCGGATCTAAAAAATCCCCCTGCTCATACACTTCAATTCCGACCTGCGGAAACTCCTGCGCCCGCGCCACCGCCGTCGCTGACAAATCCAAGCCCACCCCCGCCAGGCCACTAGCTGCAAGCGCTCGCACATCGTGCCCCAGACCACAGCCCGGCACCAAAATCGGGCCGTGCCCCCAATCCTCAAACCTCGCCAACAGCTCCAGCAACGGCGGCGCTGCCAGCCCCTTTTCCCACGGAGTATCT
>JAYWAR010000246.1:0-33746 GCA_043782285.1 Akkermansiaceae bacterium
ACCTTCAGAACGAACGGAAGCTCGCCCCCTCCACCCTCAATCAAGCCGTCTGCAGCCTGCGCACCCTCTACCGCGACCACCTCGGCCTCGACTGGGACAGTTGGAAAAAGATCCACATCAAGCGCGAAGAGCCGCTGCCCCACATCCTCACCCGCGACGAAATCACCAAGCTCCTTGGCATGACAAAAGGTCTGTCCCTCTGTCACGATCTCGTTTAAAACCCATGACAAAAGGTCTGTCCCTCTGTCACGATCTCGTTTAAAACCAAGCCACGTCCACAGCCTGCCGCCGGTCTTTCTCCGCAAGCCACACCGGACAGAATGTCCGCGTCCCGGCAACGCTCAACGCTCAGAATGAACGCGCTCTATTCAGCGCTCCGTGCAGAATCCATCCCGGCTCCCTCCCAGCCACCGCCTCATTAAACAACTCACCTTAAGGATCCGCCGAGCCGAGCGAACCGCAAAAATCCGGTGATCCATTCGAATGAAACTGAAACGCGGGTTGATTTTTGGCGGGGCCTCCGGTGCGTTAACGACAACAAGCGGCAGTCGGCAGGGGTCATCCGCCCACAGATAGACGAACTCCCAAAAACAGTTTAAGTCCGACAGGCTCCTCGCCAAATTTGCTGAAAAATTATCGCGAAGACAGCGATTTCAGGGCGATCGGCGGTGATCCGAAATAGCATGAAAATGGCAGCTTAGAATCGGATTTCAAACTTGATTCAAATGCTCAAGCTTACTGAATTACCTCAGCGAGCGGCAGCTTTGAGCTGATTAAAGCGGCTGCGCATTTCCACAATCCGCTCAGCTTGCGCAGAATCCTGCGCAAGGTCGTGTTCTTCATGAGGATCTGCTTTCAGATCAAACAATTGAAAAAGCTCGAAATCCGGCCAGTAGAACAATTTCCAATCTTTGCGAACCAGCGCTTCGGAGGCAGGGATGAAACTTGAATTTCCAAGGGTGGCATGCTCGTAGAAAAACTCCGTGCGCCAATCAGATTTTTGCGGAGCAAGATAGAGTGGCGCAATGTCGCGTCCCTGCATGGTTGGCGGAGCCTTAATTCCGGCTGCCGCCAGAATGGTGGGTGCTAAATCAACGTTAAGGGTGAAATCTTCGTTAGTTTGTCCCTGTTGCGATTTGGTCATTCGTGGATCGGAAATAATAAGCGGCACCCGAATACTTTCCTCGTGCGGATACCATTTATCTGCCAGCCCGTGTTCGCCATGATAGTAGCCATTATCACCGGTGAAAATGATCAGGGTATGTTCGAGCAATCCTTGGTTGTTCAATTCTTGCATCACCCGTCCGCAAGTTGCATCAACTTCGGTCGCGAGGCGGTAGTAGTTTTTCATCATCATTTGATATTTTTCCGGGGTATCGAAACGCCAGTGCCAGCGGACACGACTCTCGTTTTTCTCGTTTGCGATGAAGGGAGGCAGACGTCGGAAGGATTCATCTGTTGCGTTAAATGGCACCGGAACCGTGATATTTTGATAAAGATTCATGCTCTCCGGTTGCGGTAAATATTGCAACGGATTGCCATCCTCCGCATGGGTTGCGAAAAATGCGAGTGTCAGGCAGAATGGCTTGTCGGCGGGTCGGGTTTTTAAAAATTCGAGGGCATCCTTTTCATTTTTTTGGGTCACATGGATTTTGGTACCGTCTGCTTGTTTGATCCAATGGGTTCCCGAATAAGCGCGGCCGAAGTCAAACTCTGCGGCAGGAAACTTGCCGTTATGCCATTTGCCCACGTGACCTACGTAATATCCGTTAGCCCGCAACAGCCCCGGGTAAGTTTCTGCCCATGGCGTTTTAAAAAGATTGAATGATGGATTTTCATGCCGCGACATCCATTGACCGGTTAGCAGTGAGGCCCGGCTGACTCCGCAGATTGCGGTGGTCACGCAATTGTGGGTGAAGCGCATTCCCTCACCCGCAAGCCGATCGAGCACAGGGGTCTGCACCACCGGGTTACCGGCCACCCCGAGCGTGTCGTAACGCCAGTCATCGGCGTAAAGCACCAAAATATTCATCGGCTTGGCAGCAGTTGCGACTGAAAAGCTCACGATGAGGGTGAGTAACGTTAGGAAATGGAGCTTTGGATTCATCTCAGGGCGACTTTTAGTTTTTCATGAAATAGCCGAGGATCGGCGGAAAAGAAGTCCTGCGGTTGTGGAAGGATTTACAAGTGCTATTTAACAAGATAAAGTTAATCACTCGCTTGCGGCAAGCGAGGGCGCAGATGATTCGGCGGCATAGACTCCGAGAGTGCTTGATTTACCGTCATTCCTAATGATAGGTTTCTCACCCATCGAGAATTGAATGAAACAAAGCGACAACTTGTTTAAATTGATATCTGCTAAGTGGATTTGCGATCGATGAAACCCTTATTCCCTGAACTCGTCATCAATCCTACATCTTGTGATCCGGCCCGTTGTGTGATTGCGATGGCGGCCTCGGTCGGTGGATTAGACGCGCTCTCCGTGATTCTGAGCGCCTTGCCAGCGGAGTTCCCCGCAGCGATTACGATCGTGATGCAGGTTTCGCCGGATCATCAAAGTCTGTTGGCATAGATTTTGAGATGTCGCACGCAGTTGCATGTGAAATAAGCGGAGCCGGGAGATCTATTGTGTAATTCGAGTGTGTTCGTGGCTCCGCCCAATCACCCTTTGACGGTGGTTAAAAGTGGATTTCTTCAGCTCTCTTCGGCTGTGGCTGAAAAAATCCATCACTCACGGCCTTCGGCGGAGCCTCTATTTGCTTCGGTGGCGAAGATTTACCAAAAAAATGCCATCGCAGTGGTGCTTACGGGCGGTGATGGTGATGGCTCGATTGGAGTTCGAATCATTAAAGATCACGGTGGGGTGGTTATTGCTCAAGATAAAACCACCTCGAAAAATTTCAGGATGCCAGAGACTGCGATTGAGACTGGAGATGTGGATTTTATTCTCCTTCTCCCCGAAATTGCTCCGATGTTGATTCGATTGGTCGGAGTCGGAAATTTTTAAATCCGGCGGCAACGTGATCGCGAGAGTGTGGGATTAATGCGTCGGTTCGCCAAATTTTTTGGGGGCGATGCGGGTGACTTTGGATTTCGATCCGTGTTCAGTTGGATTTGCACTAGGTTTGGCGCAGTTCTAATCAATTCCCGCGTTTGAGCTTTCCGTGATGGGTTCGGACAGCTAGGAATTGAGTGTGGACGTTGGCATCCAAGAAAAACTGAGTGAATTTATCCGACGCAAAGGTCTGCGGCGGACCAGTCAGCGTGACACCATCGTCAAAGCAGCGTTTTCCAAAGATGAGCATTTCACCGCGGAGGAACTGTTCGAGCGGGCCCGGAAACTCGACTCCGAAAGCTCTCGGGCAACGGTTTACCGGACCTTGAGTCTATTGGTCGAAGCCAACTTGCTGCGCGAGATTGATCTGGGTGACAACCAAACGACCTATGATCCTAACTTTCTGGAAAAACCTTCGCACAACCATCTGGTCTGCATCGATTGTGGGCGAGTGGTGGAATTCGAGGACTCCCATCTCGATTTACTCAACGATTGCGTGACCCGACGTCTCGGCTACAAGCCAGTCCGACAGACGATTAAAATCGAAGCAACCTGCGAGCAGTTGCGACTAAATGGCCGTTGTGCAAATCTCATCGCGACTCGCTTAAGCGGCAAACGGCTGCGGAAAAAGCGCTGACTCACCTCGGTAAATTGCGAACCGTTCGATAAAATATGGCCAAATGCCCACTTTCACGAAAAAACTCGGTTTCTGAGACCGTAACCATGCCCACAGTCATGTCGCCCAAACTTCAATTGCAATCCAATGAACACTTCATCACGGCGTAGTTTCATCAAATCCACTGCAGCTGTTGCTGGGGCTGCGTTTGCTCCTAATCTCCTGTTGGGCCAACAGAACGCTCTCAAACAACTCAATGTTGCGGCGATTGGCTGCGGCGGCAAGGGAATGAGCGACATCTCAGAAATTTCTAGCGGTAATCGCATCGCCTTTCTTTGCGACATCGATAAAAACATGGCTCAAGGTGCGATTAAGCGCTTTCCGGATGCCCGATACTTCTCTGACTATCGCGAAATGTTCGCTACCGTCGCCGATCAAATCGACGTGGTGACCGTTTCCACTCCCGATCACATGCACTTCCCGATCGCGGTCGAAGCGATCCGCCTCGGCAAGCCCGTGATGGTGCAGAAACCGCTCTGTAACAATCTGTGGGAGGCACGAGCGTTGGCAAATTACGCCAAAGAAAAAAATGTCCTTACCGTGATGGGTAACCAAGGCGCGACCATGCAAGGTACCCGCATCTTACGTGAATGGATCGAAGCGGGAATGATTGGCGACGTTAAGGAGGTCTATTATTGGACCAATCGACCGATTTGGCCGCAAGGCAAAGACCTCCACTTTGAGCCAAAAATTCCGGTGCCGGCTGATATCAACTGGGATGTCTGGCAAGGCACGGTAGCCACCGACCGTCCTTACAGTCCCGAGATTCATCCCTTCAAATGGCGCGGATTTTGGGATTATGGCTGCGGGGCTCTCGGCGACATTGGCTGTCACAGCATCAATTCGGCATTCTGGGCACTCAATTTGCAAGGCGACTTCGTGGTCGAAGCCAGCAAAGTTTCAGATTTTGATGAAACCACAGCTCCCAAGCGCGCGACCATCGTTTATCAATTTCCAGCCAAGGGCAAACGGGTGGCAGTCAAGATCATCTGGCAGGATGGGGTGAGTAATCCTAACACGGATAAAGAGTTTGTTCGGCCACCCGGGATTCCGGCAGATTTGGTGCTCAACCAAGGCTTCGGTCAGGTTTTTGTGGGCACCGAGGGAGCGCTATTCATCAATGATGCCTATGGCAGCACCACGCCGATTCTATTCCGAAACGGCATCCGCGAACAGCCCAGCAAGGTTGAGAAAGTTTATGCCCGGGTTGTCGGTGGACCAACTCAAGAACTCTGCCGGGCCGTTCGTGGCGAGGGACCTCGGCCAATTTCTAACTTTGTAGATCACGCTGGCCCACTCACCGAGATGGTTCTTGTCGGCAATCTTGCTGTCCGCCTTGGCAAAAAAATTAACTGGAACATGCAAGCAGTCGAAGCCCGCGGCATGCCCGAAGTGAACGCGATGCTCAGGCGCACTTACCGGGCCGGCTGGAAACCAAAACTCGGGTGATTCACAAAAAAATCTTCCTGCGCGACGAGGCTGCTAGCTCCTTAAACTCTTCCCTGAAATCGATAACCATCCAATCACTCCCTCTTACCTAACATTGAACTACCATGACTTCTGATACCTGTTGTTCGAACCCTAAACTTGGCCTCACTTATGCGGCGATTTTGCTCCGTATTTGGCTTGCCGTACGCGCCATCCAGACCGGACTGGAAAAATTTGGAGGAACGACCGCTTCCACTCAGGTCGTCAAAGTTGATGGGGCACCGAATCCATACGGGCTGACTGCCGCAGGCTCGGTGAAGCACTATGCTCTCGCCAACTACCATGGTGTGCCGGAAGCTTTAATGAAAAAGTTTCAAGAGGAGCCACTGATGATCAAATTTGTGCTATCGATTTATGACAAGATTCTAGGACCTGCACTCTTGATCCTTGGAATTACCATTCTGCTCGGAATTGCGAGCCGGACTTCATTGCTGCTGCTTGGTTTACTTTATATCAGTCTGACTTGGGGTTTAATTTTGATCAAACAAGACGAAGGAGTATCATGGTTGGGAATCCACATGATCCTCGTCGTGATGGCTCTGATGCTTGCTGAGCACAATCGTTTCACCTTGCTCAAGAAAGGGTAATCTCATGAATCCTCTTCCTTCTTTCCTCAGTCGCCGCAATTTTATCGCCAAGACGGCCGTCGGCGTCGGTGCGGGTCTGGTTCTCGGTGCCCCGTCGCTTGTCCGCGCCGCCGGGACTGGCGCTTCGGACCAGATTCATGTCGCTCTGGTCGGGATGGGTAAACAAGGACGCGTCCTTTTTGAAGCGATGTCAAATATCCCCGGCCTGCGTTTTCAGGCAGTCTGCGATATCTGGGATTACAATCGCCAAGGCGGCGTGGCCAAGGTCAACGCGCTTCAGGGGCATCGACCGAATGCCTACTCGGATATCGATGAAATGCTAGCTACCGAAAAGGGTCTGGATGCGGTGATCGTAGCGACACCCGATTTTTGGCATTCGCCGCATACGGTAAAATGTCTGGAAGCCGGACTGAATGTCTATTGTGAAAAGATGATGTCTAACACAATTGATGGGGCTCGGGCGATGGTCCGGGCGATGGAAAAGTCGGGGAAACTCTGTCAAATTGGCCACCAGCGCCGCAGCAATCCACGCTACCGCTACGTTCTCGACCAGTTGATCAACGGCCAAAAAATCTGCGGTCAGATCGTCAATATCAACGGCCAATGGAACCGGGCGGTCAACTCGTCTCAGGATATTGCGTTCAATCCAAAGCTCACCATCAAACCCGAAGTTTTGACCAAATATGGTTTCAAGGACATGCAACAGTTCATGAACTGGCGCACGTATCGCGATCTATCCGGTGGACCGATTTCCGATCTCGGTGCCCATCAGATTGATATTTTCAACTGGTTTCTCGGGGTCTCGCCCAAGTCAGTTTATGCCTCAGGCGGGCATGATTTCTTCAAAAAGCGCGAACACTTCGACAATGTGATGGCAATTTTCGACTACGACACACCGCAAGGTGGCGTGCGAGCTTTCTATCAAGTGCTCACCACCACCAGTGCTGGCGGGGGCTATTACGAGAGCTTTATGGGGACTGAAGGCAACATCCGAATCTCTGAACAAACCGCCTACACCAGCATTTACCGGGAAGACAGCGCTCCCACTTGGGATGGGCTGGTCGATCGCGGCTTGCTCAAGCGCAAAGCCGCGCCACCCAAACCTGAACCTGCACCGGGAGTGATCGCCTCCTACGAATCCGCAGCGCCGGAGGGCTTCGAACTGCCCGGCGATTTTAGCAAACCTCCACACCAAGCGCACTTGGAAAACTTTTTTAGTGCAGTCCGCGGCAAGGAAACGCTCAATTGTGATGCCCACCATGCCTTCATCAGCGAGGCACCGATCTACTATGTCAATCCCTCGGCGCTCAGTAAACAGCCGATCCAATTCACTCCTGAACAACTTTCTGTATGAAAAATAAATTGATCCTCTCTACCTTTTGCACGTTTTCAGTGCTCGCCTCTTTGAGCTGTGAGAAGAAGGCCGATACCGCGAACCTCGATAATTCCGTGGCTGAGGCACCTGCGACTTCGGTCGGGATTGCCGGTGGCGTCCCGCTCACAACCAAACTGCCGCCTGAGCTCATCGAAGGAACTCCCAAGCCGATGAATCTCCCAAACTTAGTGCCATCTCCAACCAAGGCTCCGGCCTTCCTCGTCGCGGCTGGCACCACCCTCCTCTCCAAAGGTAAAAAAGTGACCAGCAGTGATGAAAACCCGATTATCGGCGATCTTTCCCTCATTACGGATGGTGAAAAAGAAGCAGGTGAAGGTTACTTCGTCGAGTTGCTCGACGGCAGTCAATGGGTCCAGATCGATCTTGAAAAAAGTACCGCACTCTCTGCCGTTTGGGTTTGGCATTTCCACTCGCAGAAACGTGCCTACAACGACGTGGTGATTCAAATTTCAGATGATCCGCAATTCAAAACTGGAGTTACTACCATTTATAATAACGATTATGATAACTCCTCCAAGCTAGGCCAGGGAGCGGATCGTCCTTACGTTGAGTCTCGCTTTGGCCTTCTCGCTGATGCCAAGGGTACCCAAGGCCGCTACGTTCGACTCTACAGCAAGGGTAATACATCTAACGATATGAATCACTACATCGAAGTGGAAGTCTTCGGCAAAGCATCCTGATCAGTCTGGTAGGCCAGTTTTGCTCGAAAGTGCGGACCCGCAAAGCTATTGCTATTTAAGAATAATTATTCGCCAGCTCGAATTCAAATCAGCATGAATGCTACTTTTAGCCGTCGTTCTTTTCTTGGAAATACCACTCTGCTAGGTGCTAGCCTCGCCGCCAGTTCTGTTTTTGCCGTCAACCTTTCGGGGGGATTGAAGAAGGTCAAAGTGGGACTGGTCGGTTGCGGCGGGCGCGGCACAGGCGCGTTAGATAATTTCATGGAAGCCTGCAAAATCCTCGGCATCGAGGCTGAGTTGGTGGCAACGGCTGACGCGTTTAAAGACAAGGCCGAGTTGACGGGTAAAAAATTCGCTCTTGCGGCAGAGCGTTGTTTCGGCGGTTATGATAGCTATCAGAAAGTAATTGCGAGCACTTGTGATTATGTATTGATGGCCACACCACCAGCATTCCGACCGGTGCATTTTGCGGCAGCGGTGGAAGCAGGAAAACATTGTTTTATCGAAAAACCAGTGGCAGTCGACCCTGCTGGTGCGCGGGCCGTAATTGCAACCGGCGAGAAAGCACTGGCGAAGGGACTAGCGGTGGTGGCCGGAACTCAGCGCCGCCACATGGCCAGTTATCTGAAAAATAAAGCACGGATCGACGCCGGAGCCATCGGCCAGATCAAGGGGGGGGTAGTCCAGTGGAACGGCACAGTTCCATGGATCAAGCGCCGCAATGCTGGCGAGTCCGACACTTCCTACATGACGCGCAATTGGCTCAATTTTTCCGAGCTATCCGGCGACCACATCGTCGAGCAACACATTCACAACCTCGACGTGGCGGTCTGGTTTCTCGGTCGTTTGCCAGTAACGGCTGTTGGCTTCGGTGGCCGAGCGCGACGCGAAACCGGCAATATGTTCGATTTTTTCAGCGTGGATTATGATTTCGGTGAAGATGTCCACATCCACAGCCAATGCCGTCAGATCACGGGAACTTATGGGCGGATTGGTGAATTTTTCACTGGCAGCGAGGGGACTTGCTACGGTGGCGGCAAGTTGCAAGGGAAGAAAATCGAAGTTGCAGAGATCCATCTGGATTCGGAAAATGGCCAAGTTCAAGAACACGTCGACATGCTGCGTAGCGTGGCGGCAGGTAAACCGCTCAATGATGCAAAGAGCGTCGCGGAGTCGACCTTAGTGGCGATTATGGGGCGGATTTCTGCCTACACCGGTGAGATTGTTCGGTGGAATGATTTGGTGAAAAATGACCAATCGCCATTCTACAATTCACTTTGTAAACCTACCGCGCTCGACTTTGAGAAGAGCCCAATCCAAGCCCCTGAAGAAACGCCGCCAGTGCCAGGAAAGGCGTGATTTGTTGGTGTCCAAACTCGCGCTGCCGTTTCCCCGTAAATCTTGGATGGGTTCAAGCCAAGGGCCCAGTCGAAGGGCTGCGGTCGGAGTCAATAGGCATCAAAAACAGCTTGTTCTCGCTTCCTGATTTTTGCGCGGCACTTAACATCTAATAAATAAATCTCCCTTCGACTTTTGCCATTTTCATTCCTGGGATTTCCTGCCACCTTGCAAGAATGTCCCTTAGTAAAAAACGCACTGAGCTATGGGTCGGGCTATTTCTCTTCAGCGGGCTCGCTTTACTCGGCGGACTGATCTTACAATTTGGTAAACTGAGTGAACGTATGCATCGCCATTACTCGCTAACCGTGGTGTTTGACGATGCTTCTGGGGTGATTCAAGGCTCGGAAGTTCGGATGGCCGGCGCGAAAATTGGCCAAGTGGCCCATTTGCCTAAGCTCAATCATGCGGTACAGGTGGAGGTCGAAATTACGATCGTCGCATCGATCCAGATTTTCGCGGGCTCCCGCTTCGAGATTGATTCAGCGACTTTACTGGGTGACAAATTAATCTCAATCCACCCGCCAGCAGATCGCAGCCAAGGCTTCATTCAACCCGGCAGTCGGCTCACCGGAAAAAGCCCGACAGGGCTGAACACAATCCAAAATCATGCCGAAACCGTAGCCTTGGAACTTACCAAAATCCTCAAACAGACGAGCGTGACCTTGACCAAAATGGACATCGCGGTAGATGGAATTCGCGAGGCAAGCCAGCAGCTCGGAGCTACGGTGGCTAAATTCAACGGCTCGCTCCTCGCAGATCAAAACCTCGCCCGGGTTGACCGCAGTCTGGAAAATTTGGCAGTGAGCAGCGCGCAATGGAAAGCGGCCAGCCAACAATTTGAACCCACTTTAGCAGATGCTCGCGAAACCTTGCAGGCGATTCGCAAGGCTGCTGACAGAACGGAAAAGACCCTGAAATCGACAGATCAGACGCTTGCAGAATTGAAGCCAACATTCGCCAGAATCCCGCAGGCGGTCGATGATTTTGCGCGGACCTCACGCAAAGCCGGCGAAACCTTGGATCGAATGAAAAATGGCGGAGGTCTGCTCGGAGCACTTGCCACTGATCACGAGGTGGCGCTCGATGCTAAGGCTTTCATCCAAAATCTCCGCCAACATGGAATTCTGTTTTACCGGAATTCTACCCCAAATCGTGAGCAAACAACCACGGTCGAGATCCCGCAACGCGTTAGTCGGCCGCACCACTGAACCCAAAAAATACTGCCACGAAGCATCACAAACCGCTAGATCCCGACGGCGATTCTGGAACTCTTGAAAATTTTTCATTCGGATCGATCCAAATAAGCTAGCGACAAAAGCGGCCGCTAAAGCCAAAGATTTGCACTCCAATTCTTCATTTTTGTCGAGGAGCGGACAGATCATTCCTGAAGCTGAAAGAGCCTCAATTCACCGATACGGAATGGCAGGCCCATCATCGTGAGCCCGTGCTCCTAGCGCGGGTCGCTTGCTACGCGAGCGGCATCTCACTGCCGATTGTCCTCACCGCTTCAATTCGCGATAAAATAAAAAATTGGCAATCCTGCCAATTTTATCAAATTTACAACTATCTTTATGTCATTCCTCAAATCGCTCAAATCGCTCATGCCACTTGGCGCCGGACTTATCATTGGCTCTATCGGGGCTGTTCTTTTTTTCCAAAGCATGCCGCCCAAAGAAGGCTCTGCCGAGGAACAGATCATTAAACTCGAAGCAGAATTAAAAAAATCTAATAACCGGCTAGCGACTTTCGAAGCCGCAGATCCGTCGGGCAAGCGGCGTCCTGGACGCACCTTAGCCGACGGTGCACGCAATCTCGCGGAAGACTTCCGCGCCGGTAAGCCAGTGACAGCGAATGATCTTTTCCGAGCCACCCAACCTCTAATTCGCGATATTGAGCCGTTTTTTGCGTTGCTCCGCACCAAGGAAATGCAGCGTCAAACCGATGCCAAAGTCGGCGCATTGGCACGTAAATACTCACTCACCGAGGCGCAGCAAGAATCCCTGAAACGAATGTTCAATCAAAATGCCGCTGACCAAGCGAAAAGTTACACCGCACTGATGACTCAAGAAGGCACCAAGTTGGAAGACGTGATCAAAGCCTCAGCTGAACTGAGCTTCGACAACGGCCTGGAACAATTTATGCAGAGTAATCTCAACGGTACAAAACTTGCGACATTCCAATCTGATCAAATGTTAGAAAAAGTCGCAAGAGTTCAGCAGGAGGCAGACATGAAGGTCACCCGTTTGGACAACATCGTCAGCCTCGACGAAGCCCAACGCGGTAAGATCTTCGGGATGATGGCTCGCGGTGCACGTGATTTCATACCAACGATGCAATTTGAAGGTATGGGTACCGAGACTTCCGTCCTGCCAGCCGGAAAGTCCCGACAAGATGCGGTGCTATCCGTCCTTAGACCCGAGCAACTTAAAACTTATGAGATCGAAAATGCAAAACGTCGTGCAGTTGCCCAGAAAGAAATGGAGTCGATAGGTCTCAGCTTGTCCCCTGACTGGAGTCCACTCGACCATCTTGATTTCTAATAAATTTATGACTCCTGCGATCGACATCCGTTACCTCCGTGTCGACTACGGCAATTTTGTCGCGGTCGACGATCTCACCCTGAGCGTCGCTGCGGGCGAAGTTTTTGGCTTGGTCGGCCCTAACGGTGCTGGAAAAACCAGTACCTTTCGAGTCCTCACTACCCTGATGGAGCCAACCTATGGCGAAGTATTCTTCAGCGGCGTAGATGTCTTAGAAGATATTGAAAGCGCTCGCCGCATCATCGGCTACATGCCGGATCTCGCACCGGTACCTTCCGATTTAAAAGTTTGGGAGTTTCTCGAATTCCATGCTTCTGCTTATCACCTCGGGACTCGTGCTCAACGCCGCGACCGCGTCGCCGAATGTCTCGAAGAAGTCGCACTCACGGGACAGCGCGACAGTTGGTGCAAAGAGCTTTCCCGTGGCCAAACTCAGCGCGTGGTCCTTGCCAAGACCCTCCTGCATCGTCCGCAAATCCTGATCCTCGACGAGCCTGCCAGCGGCCTTGATCCACTCGCCCGCCGCGACCTGCGGCACGCACTACGCAAACTTGCTGCCACCGGAGCCACCGTCTTTGTTAGCTCTCATATCCTCAGCGAACTCGCAGAAATGTGCTCGTCTCTCTGCGTGATGAACCGGGGGAAATTGTTAGCTTCAGGCACTGCGGAGGAAGTTCGACAACAGCTCGGGAGCAATGAGCGTAGCATCACGATTCGTCTGCTTGACCGCCAACAAGACGCTGCGACTTGGCTGAAATCCCAAAACGCAGTGCATGATCTCCAAATCACCGACTCACAACAATTGATGTTTGGCTTCACTGGCAGTGACGATCAACAAGCCGATCTGCTGGAAGGGCTTATCCGGCTTGGCGCACGGATGAGTGCCTTTGAAGAAAAACGCTCTTCCTTCGAGGACATCCTCGTCGAAGTCGCAGAAACCAACCGCCGCGCATGAACTTACCTCGCTTGTCTCACGTCTCCCTATCACCAAATTCCACTTGGAAAATTTGGGGGAACCCGATTTTCAGACGCTATTGCCGTTCTCGTCTCCGCCCGCAAGGCTTGGGAATCGCATTACTGATTAGCGTGTTGATTGCCGCTTTCCTTTTTTGCATCTCTCGCGCCACCGGACAATACCGAGCAAATTTGAACCTCGTGGATGCGGAACGTACGGCATTTATACCACTGTTAGTTTTTCAAGCACTGGTGCTATTCATCCTGGGCACGGCCCAAGTCGCCGGAGGAATGACCGCAGAATCCGATGAGGGCGTGATCGATTACCAACGACTGATTCCAATGACTCCATTGTCAAAAGTTTTCGGCTATCTTTTTGGCTTACCGGTCCGTGAGTATGCCATGGTTTTCGCCACATTGCCTTTCACCGCTTGGGTGGTGTGGCGAGGAGAAATCGCAAGCAATGTATGGCTACCGCTCTATCTCGTTTTTTTCTCGTCCGCTTTAACCTACCATCTCACCGGTTTAGTGGCGGGGACCGTTGTTAAAAATCGTCGGTGGGCCTTCTTGGTATCGATGGGTCTGGTGTTATGCCTCTACACGGTGATCCCGCAAATGGCGCGATTCGGTTTGGTTTTCTTCAAATACCTAACGATTACACCTGTTTTCGAAGAATGCCTCCCGGGAATCCTCCCTCAAACCGCTGCGAGCCTTGTCGCTACTGGCCAGTCGCTTGCGCCCGAAGTGAAATTCTTCAATTTGGACTTTTCAGAGATGGTTTTCACTCTCTTCAGCCAATCCGGACTGATCCTCACATTCATCATGATGCTTTACCGCCGCTGGCGGCGGACCGAGTCTCTGCTGCTTGGAAAGTGCTGGGCAACTGGCTTTTTCATCTGGGTGCAAATACTTCTACTCGGCAATGCGCTGCCTTTAATCGACTCTGGAAAAGTTTTCCCAACCCGAGAGATCACCCGCCAGCTCAAATTTTTACGAAGTGGATGGGCGCCGGAATCTTGGGAAGCAGTGACTATTTCCGGAATCTATGGCCTAGTCGTTTTGTTGTTTCTGTGGGTCTTGATCCGAATCATCACCCCTTCCTCAAATCTCCAAATTCGAGCTTGGCAGCGGGCTCGAAAACAGCGGAATACTCGACTGTCATTTCAATCTGATGCGGCCACAGCCTTTGGTTTTGTTTTAGTGATGGCCTTGGCTGGAGCGGGAGCTTGGTTCATTTTCACCCGGGCAGTGATCGAGTCGCGATGGTTTCCCGGGCATGAGGTACCCCTGTCGGTATTTGGATTTTTCGCCATTGTCATGCTCAGTGGTGGCCTCGGATTTCATGCCATGTTAGAATCGAAAGGCGGTAAAGTCGTCGGCCTAGCAGTGATTTTCATCGGTGTGGTTCCATTGATGATTGGCGCGATTCTCAGTGTTTCAAGCAATCGCCTGATGCCTATTGCATCATGGTTCTTTGGGATTTCTCCCATTAGCTCGCCAATCTATGCCTCCAGCACCCTGCTTTCAATTGCAGAGCTTCCGGCGAACATCGCCCGCGCGGTTCCGCGAGCCTTCTATTTTTGGCAGACCATCTCGGCGCTAGTCACGCTATGGCTCATTGTTCAACTCCGGAGAACTCGAAAAGATATCGCCGAAACTGCAAACACGCATCGTCCACCCCAGTCGTAAGGAAGGAGAGGTGGCTAAAATTACCGATACCGACCTACAAGCTCACAACCACAAATTTACGAGCCAATCGATGATTTAAAGTCACAAGCTTACCCCAAGGGTAACAAATTTTTTAAATATTCCAATTCTAGATAAGGCCTAACGTATCATGTTTGAATTGTGATGAAGCGTACAAATTTAGAATTGCCTTCAATTATGAAATACTCCGTCACGTTCCTCATCGCATTGCTACTAACACCGCTTGCGGCACTTGCACGGCAGCCGGTGGATTGTGTGAATCCATTGATCGGTGCGGGCAGTTTGGAAGGGACATTTAGCGGGTTTCATGGCAAATGCTTTCCCGGAGCCGCGACGCCTGCGGGGATGGTGCAGTTAAGCCCCGATACGATTACCGGCGGAGATAACGGCGGTGGTTACTCGGTTGCTCACACCACGGTGCAAGGTTTTAGCATGAACCACATGAGTGGCGTTGGTTGGTATGGCGATTTAGGTAACTTTTTGATCACGCCCACCACCGGGCCGCTGAAAACCTACGCGGGCCAAACCGGCAAGCCAGGTAGCGGTTATTTATCTGCAATCGATAAAACAACCGAAGTCGCCAGGGCTGCTTACTATGCTGTGACACTCAGCGACTATCAGGTTCGTGCGGAGCTGACGGCAGCCCCGCACAGCGGCATCCTTCGCTTTACCTTTCCGCAAAACGAGCAATCCCGAATTCAGATTGATCTAGCACGACGGATCGGCGGCACGTCACTCCATCAGACAGTCGAAGTCGTCGGGGACCGTGCGATTGAGGGGCTGATTGACTGCACCCCAGACGGCGGCGGTTGGGGCCATGGCGGGGGTGGTGCCCATTATACGGTTTACTACTATGCTGAGTTTAGCCATCCGCTGAAAAATTTTGGGGTCTGGACCGCGACCTTGCCGAAGTTGGCGAGTTATAGGGATGTTCTCAATCGCCCCGAATTTATCAAAGCCTGTGAAACGCCAATGGTGATTGCGGGATGCCGCGAGCAGGAGGGGCAGCATTTGGGTTTCTACAGTGAGTTTCCGACGAAGCTTGGCGAACAGGTAACCCTGAAAGTGGGGATTTCTTATGTGAGTCTTGAGGGTGCGCGTGCTAACTTGATGGCGGAAATACCAGAATGGGATTTTCCGAGGGTTCAGCAACAAGCCCGCCAAGCATGGACGAATAAGTTAGGCCGGATCACGGTCGAGGGTGGAACCCAAGATCAGCAGACTATTTTTTACACCGCGATGTATCATGCCATGATCGATCCGCGTATTTTTGCCGATGTCAACGGGGATTACCCCGGTGGGGAAAGCCCCAGTCAGGTGCATCACACCAAGTCATTCACCAAGCGCACGATTTTCAGCGGCTGGGATGTCTATCGAAGTCAATTCCCACTGCTTACGCTGATTGCTCCTGAAATCATCAATGACGAGATTAACAGTTGGATTGAATTGGCAGAACAAAATCAAAAATTTCGCTTTGACCGCTGGGAGATGTTGAATGCCTATTCAGGATGTATGGTCGGGAGTCCATCAGTGATTGTGATCCATGATGCCTATCGCAAAGGTATTCGTAGCTACGATGTGGCGAAAGCCTATCAATATTCAGTCAACACGGCAGATACTTGTTTCAAACAAGGAAAAGGACAGTCTACGACTTTAGATTATATTCCCGCTTCAGAGCGAGGGAGTATTTCCACCACCTTTGAAAATTCATTTGCCGATTGGAACATCGCTCAACTGGCTGCAAGTTTAGGAAAAGTCGAAGATGCCGCGAGATATCAACAACGTTCGATGGCTTACAAGCTGCTGTTTAACCCAGAACTCCCGTGGTTTTATGGTGTAGATGAGAAGAGTAACTTACCCGCAGATGCAAGCCACAATCCAATTCATCCTGAGTGGAAAGGTTGGTTTCATGAAAAAAATCAGGATGGCCAGTGGTTTTCTCGAAAGGGTAAAGAGGGGCAGTTACAGCCATGGGGCGGACTGGTGTCACATCATGGCTGTGTCGAAAGTTCGGTTTACCAGCAAGGCTGGCAGGTGCCTCATGACGTGCCGGGTTTGATGACGCTGCTTGGTGGAAAGGATCTGTTTGTCGCAAAACTCACTGATTTTTTTGAGCAAGCTCCTAAGCTTGAGCAATGGAATAATTATATAAATATCTCCAATGAGCCGAGCCACCTGATTCCTTTTCTTTTCAACCGGGCCGGCGCGCCATGGTTGACCCAAAAATGGATTCGTCGGCTCTGCACCGAAGCCTATACCGCCAATTATAACGGCCTCCCCGGGGACGAAGATGAAGGCCAAATGTCTGCCTGGTTTGTTTTGGCAGCTAGCGGCATCCACCAAGCATGCCCGGGCGACACTCGATTCGAGATTTTCAGCCCATTGTTCGACAAAGTCACGCTGAAGTTAGATCCGAAATTCACCAAGGGCGGCACTTTTACCATTCACGCCAAAAACAACTCACCGCAAAATGTCTATATCCAGTCTGCTAGACTGAATCATAAACTCCTGAATCGCTGTTGGCTCGACTATCAGGAAATTATCGCTGGCGGCACACTCGAGCTCGAACTCGGCCCCAATCCAAACAAGAACTGGGGAATTGCACGATGAAGTGCAGATGCTGACGTGTTGTGATCACTTAAGAATTGTGGATGTATTTCAGAAAATTTTTAAACTCGGCAGGCAATGGTGAGCCGGCCCCGAGGGAAAGCTCGAATAAATAGGCAAGTGCGGCAGCTTCACGCAGCCGTAGAAAACCCGGACTATGAAGATCTTGGGCCGGAGTTTGCCATGCAGCGATGGCTGTTTGAACTGCCGGGTCCGCTTGGTGAATTCGGAGCATACGCAGGACCGCTTGACGGGCGATCTCTTCCGAGGCCCCGGCATCTGCGATGAGTGCGATATTGTAGGCATTCAGCGCCTCAATCGGGCGGCCGAGGTTTTCAAGTGCGATGGCATCACAGTAGGCGACTTGGGCACGCTGATTGCCTGGTAGCCGCTGTTGAAGCCAATTGGCCGCAAGTGGCTCGAGTCGCTGCCAATTTTGAGTGCGGACAGCATCCCACAGTGAGTTGATTTCTAATTGCCGTAGCCGGTCGCTGCCGAGAACCGGATGAGGGACAAATTTTTGCTGTGCGCTGGCCAAGCCGTCCAGATCGCCGAGTTTCCTTAAGCATTCTAATTCATAGAACGCGGCAAAGCTGAAGTTGTCGTTATGAGTGTCAGGATTCGATTTACTGCTCTCAGAAATTTTTCGAAAGACTCGTTTAGCTTCTTGATAGTTCCTTGCTTGATAGAAATCAAACGCAGCGGGAAAATTACCTGTCTTGGGTCGCGGTTTGGTCAGCGGCCGTAAAATTTCTGATTCGGACGAAATTTTTGGGAGAATCGCGGTCTCGTTTGGCAAGAGCTCAATTCCGCTTGCATGCAGTTCTGCGATTGCGGGCGATTGCGGGAAATCTTTGAAAAATCTTTGGCTGTAGCCTGCAGCCAGAGCGCGCTCGCCGATGAGGGTCGAAGTGCGGATCAGCTGGTAGAGATAATTCTCACGATTTGCCGCTGCCGAATGCTCAAGTTCAAGTTGAGAGTATGCCGCGAAAGCCCCTCGAACATTGCCACTTTGCTCATGAATCAGCGCCAATGCCGCAAGCTGAATGATGGCAGGTGAATTTGCGGCGGCTGAAGCGGCAGCGCTGGCGGGAATAAATTGATATAGGATCAGCGCCGCTCGCAGCATTCCTGCGGCTAGGGTATCGCCGGCAAATTTGAGAAAAATATCGGAATTGTCCCCGAGATTAAGGCTTTCACTGACCAACGCGCCACGGTTTTTGCCGATGAAGTCGAGAAGTGCTTGCTCGTTGTGGCAGCCGATCACCCCGCTAACCAGCGCTTGCAGCGCCGCGACGATTCCAGCCTCGGGAGTCGGGAAATTCAGTTTGTTGCGGATCGCGATTTCGAGGTTCTCATTGCCGTCGGCGATCTGTCTTAACTTGTAGTGGCAGATCGCGAGATTTAGATAGAAAGAGCCTTGAGGAAAAGAGATACGAATTGAATCACGCTCAGCACTAAATTTGTGGAACTGACAGATCGCGAGCGCCCAATTTTCCGAGCCCATGGCCGCTTCGCCCGCTTTGAGTCGCGCCATTTTTTGGAAAGGATTTCCTAAATCGTTGCGAGTATTCGGGAAATCTCGGGAACAGCGCTCGAATGACTCACTGGCATCCAACCATTTTTGCAATTTCATCTCACAGATTCCTTTGTGATAGAATATAGCTCCAAATTGAGATCCATAGCGGCGGAGTGGCTCATTTTGACCAAAACGAGTCACCGCTTGGCAGTTGAAATCGAGCGCTTGTTGCCAATGACCGCTTTTCATCGCGAGTCGTGAGCTCTCGATTAAAGCTTCGAGAGCCTCGTTTTGAGCGAATGCGGGAACGCTTAGAACCCACGCTGCGACACTCATTTGGCACAGCTTCGGAATTTTAAAATTGCGGGAATTCATGAAGTCGAGTGGATGCCTGAAGCAGCGGAGAACAAAACGTTGTAAAATACAACTCGCAAGCAGGAACAAGAGCAGTGGCTAAAATCTGAGGATTGCAGGACCATTGATTGGCGGATGGATGGTGGACTCCGCCTGCCTTTGAATTCATTTAAATCACGGATTCGGCCAAGCCAAAGCGCAAATAGATTTGATAAGATCAAAGCCAAAGCACAGCTCAGGCTTGACGTGGCCTCACGATGCTGGACCCTCATAGGTCTTGCCAGAAACCGCTGACATCTCATTATTTCTCGGGGATACTCGTTGGAAAGACCGCTTTGACGACGACATTTTCTCGGCGGCAAATCCTCTGGTGAGTAAGGTCCGGGAGCTAAGGATCGAGGAGACAGCCCCGGATTCGGTGAGTTTACTGGCAGATGTCGGGAAGGAAAGTGTCGAGGTAAATCTCTGGCAGTCCGGGCAAGCGTGGGACTTCGAGACATTTTGCTCGTGTGATGTCGGAAATTTTTGCCACCACGCGGCGGCGCTTTTACTCAAGGCCGCGAAAGAGCGAGATCCATCGCGACTGCACGGGCGTGGCATCGCAGGTGCGGTGGCGGCAGCGCTGCCGAGTGCGCGTGACTTGATGAAGGATCCGCCGCCGGATTTACCGCGCCTGAGGATGGAGCCGCATTTTGAACTGAGCGTCACTCGCGAGCCAGTGGACAAGGCGACGCGGCTGTTATTGCAGTCGCTCGGCCAGCCGAATGTCGATTTTTGGATCTCGGCGGAAGCGACGGTGAACTACGGCACGCATCGGAGTTCATTGCGCTCAAGCGCGCCGGAGTGGCTCAGCACAATCACGCATGAAGGCCAAGCCGCGATTTTACAACATGACGCCGCCGCTGAAAACGCTGCCACCCAGCAGCTCCGCGACACCGGGCTATCGTCGCTGCAATCGAACTCCGCGTGGAAATTTCTGCTCAACTTGAAGTCGCGTGAGTCCGCGAATCCTAAGTCGCCAGACCGCTGGTTTCCCGATCCCGGGCGAGTACCGACCGATGCTTTTTGGCACCAGTTCCGCGGGGAAATGGTCAGTCGCTTGGAGGGACTTGGCTGGTTAGTCAGCGTTTCTGAGCGAGTGGGTCACCGTGTCCACGAGGCGGACCCTGCGAAGTGGGCGAGCTCGCTGAACCCCGGCGATGGTGGCTGGTTCAGCCTATCCGTCGGCTTCGATGTCGGTGGCCAGCGCTATGATTTACTGCCGATTCTCGCCGGACTGCTCGAAAATGATTTCCTCGAAGAGACACTCGACCGCCCCGACAACGGCCATATTTACGCACCGCTACCCGATGGCGACGCGCTGAAGCTGCCGATCGGACGAGTACGGAAAATCCTCAATCATCTGTCAGCGTTGATCGATCCGAAATTTCCCGACAAGGCGCGGCTGCATGCCTTGGATGCCGCCGCGCTGGCGGGTTTGGGCGGACTCGGCATCGACATTCCGCCTCAGCTTGCAACGCTGGCGGCAAAGCTGAAAGATTTTTCAGGGATCGATCCGGTGCCGACCGCGAGCGGCTTGCAAGCGACTCTCCGTGACTACCAGCTCGCAGGGTTTCACTGGATGCAGTTTCTCGCTCGCCATGGTTTACACGGGATTCTAGCAGACGATATGGGCCTCGGGAAAACTCTCCAAACCTTGGCGCATATCCTCACAGAGAAGCAATCTGGGCAATCGCGAGGTCTGCCAGTATTGGTCATCGCGCCGACTTCGGTAGTCCCTAACTGGCGAGCTGAAGCACTGAGGTTCACACCGGATTTAAGGGTGTTAGTTCTTAACGGTCCGGAGCGGAAAAAATATTATCGTTCGATCCCCCACGCCGACGTGGTACTCACCTCGTTCGCTTTACTCCAGCGCGACATCGAAAAGCTGGCGGCAGTACCCTTTCATTTGGTTGTGCTAGACGAGGCGCAATACATCAAAAACCCGCGTTCCAAGATCGCGCAAGCGGCTTGTAAGTTAGATGCGAAGCACCGCTTGTGTCTGTCGGGGACGCCGATTGAAAATCACCTTGGCGAATTGTGGAGCCTGCTAAATTTTCTCGTTCCCGGGTTCCTCGGAAGTGAGGACACCTTTAACAAGCGTTTCCGCACGCCGATCGAAAAAGACGGTGATACCGAGCGCAACGCAATTTTGAAATCGCGCGTTGCGCCGTTAATTTTGCGGCGAACCAAAGATCAAGTTGCGAAAGAGCTACCGCCAAAGACTGAGCTCGTCCACTTGATCGAGCTCAACACCGGCCAGAAGGATTTGTATGAAACCGTGCGCGCCACCATGGATAAACGGGTAAGGGAAGCGATTGCCGCCCGCGGCATTGAGCAATCGCAAATTGTGTTCCTCGACGCGCTGCTCAAGCTGCGCCAGATCTGCTGTCATCCGAGCCTGCTACCGGAAGATTATTCGAACTCGGTGCTTGAATCGGCAAAGCTAGATTTTCTCACCGATTTACTCGCCCTGTTGATTGAGGAAGGCCGCCGGATCCTATTATTTTCGCAGTTTACGACGATGCTTGGATTGATTGAGGCACATCTGGTGAAGGAAAAAATTTCCTATCTGAAGCTCACAGGAGCCTCGAAAGACCGGGGGAAATTGGTTGAGGATTTCCAAAATGGCAAAGCGCCGATTTTTCTAATTTCACTCAAAGCGGGTGGCACGGGGCTCAACCTCACGGCCGCGGACACTGTGATCCATTACGATCCTTGGTGGAATCCCGCCGCTGAAGCCCAAGCGACGGACCGTGCCTATCGGATCGGTCAAAATAAACCGGTTTTCGTTCACAAGCTGCTTTGCCAAGACACCGTCGAGGAGCGGATTCACAAACTCCAACAGGAGAAAGGCAAGCTCGCGGCCGGCATCCTAGCCGACGCAGATATCTCTAAACGCCTTGATGCGGCGACGGTGCGGGCACTGCTCGACCCATGAACGGCTCGTAATCAAGCCAGATGCGTAGGTTTGCGACGAAATCACTGTGATCGAAGTGGCTAGGGCGGCCGGGCTTTTGGGGATTTTCGTCGAATTCGACTCCCCGTTGACGACCGTCAAGAGCGGAGAAATTCAAAAATCGTAAACCACCCAAAGCCAACGAGAAACCAAGCCTCCGATTACTTTGGAAAGGCGATGAGACGCCTGAGATAAATTTCGGTCAACTCGACTCTTCTCACTTTGCCTAGGTCACTGCGTGGCAGTTCGCCGAGGACCGATGCCGGTTGGAGCCTGCGGAACCCGGGCGCCTGCAGGTGGTAGAGCGCAAGAGTGCTTGCAATCAGCGGTGCTGGCACGCTGGACTCGAAAATCGGGACTAAAACGTGGCCGCAACGCTCGTCTGGTAGGGTGATCACGGCAAAGCGACCAGGTGCAAGTTCGCCGTGGCTTAGCGCGATGAGTTGTTGTTCGATGGCTTGAGGATCGACGAGTTCGCCGAGGATTTTAATCAGGTGGTCAGCACGGCCTTGTGGGGTGAGCTGGCGATGATCGAGCCTTGCGAGGTCAGCGGTGAGATACCAATCGAGTAGGCGCGGGCTGAATTTACCGGCCGTAACAGTCCCGGAAAAAAGAGCGGGCCCGGCGATGCTGAGCTGGCCCGCAACCGAAATTTGGGCATCCCAAATCGGCAGCAGTGAAAGTGGTGTGGGCTGATAAGGAAGTTCCAGCATGTCGAGGGATTGGCTGGCAATCTGTGAGGCCGCTTCGGTCATGCCATAACTTGCCAAGACCGGCCAACCGAGCGCGCGGGCGGCTTGACCGGTTGCTGAATCAAGCTGGCCGCCACCGACGACGATCACCGTAAGAGCGGCAGGTGCGGTGAGCTTTGCCTTGACTAAATCATGCACTTGAGTCGGGACCAGTGAGAGATGACTGACGCTACATTTGGCCAGCCATTGCCGGAAGGCGAGTGGTTGCCAACGGTGGCTAAAACTTTCAACACGACAGCCGGCTTGATAGGCACGAGCCAGCACCCCAAACCCGCCGACGTGATTGAGCGGTAAAGCGAGACCCCAGCAGGATTGAGCGGTCACCGCGAAATGCTGGTTCACGGCGGCGGCGGAGATCAATAAGGCTTGTTTTGAAATCGCGAGCGACTTGGGCTGACCCGAGCTCCCTGATGTTTCAAACAGCACTTGCCCGGCGAGCTCGGGCAGATCTGGAATTTCTCCTGAGCCGGTCGGAGTCAGATCGTTCCAAAATGCAGCACCAGTTAGTAGAGCCGCGTCCATGGTTGAGCAGCGAGTAGATCGTCGAAGCCAAGTCCGGTGCCAGGCGGCAGCTTGAAGTTAGGCGACCACTGACCTAGCGTTTCGGTAAACTCGTTAGGTTCAAATAACTGATGAGTTTGTAGGCCACAGGTGCCAACGAGGCCGGGAAATTGCAGTTCCAAACGAGCCGCCTCCCAAGCGGCGAAGGTCTGTCCGATAGGGTGATCCATGTAGCTGGTGACGACGACGCGTTGCCCGTGGCTGATGGCTGCCTCAGCCAGTAAAAATGGCTCGTCGATGGCGGGCTTGATGACCATCACTTGTGCTGCGCTGGACAGCGGCGAAGCCTCGCGGTCGACGGCGAGTTTGACCTGAGTTTGGCGGTGCAGCTCGCGCCAAGCGGTGTTCGAATAGGGACAAGGATCTTCGGCAAATTCGATGGCGCGGCGGGTAGGCTCAGCCAGTCCTTGCAAAAACTCGGTGGCTTGTTCCGAGCCGATCGACTCATTGAAATCTAGCCGCCAGAGGAGTGCCGGGAATTCGGCGGCCATCGTTTCGAGAAATTTTGATTCTGCGGCAAGATCGCGTCCTGCTTTAAGTTTGATCGTGGTGAAGCCGGATTCGACGGCAAGCGCGACTTCTGCGGGATCAGCTTTTGCCAGAGTCGCATGGCTTAAAGGGACCTCCATGTCTTCGAACAGCGAATTTTCAAAAATGCGGGATTCGCGGTCATATTCTGCGCAGCGGACGGCACGGCGGACGATGGGCCAGCGCTGTGCTCCGGCGAGGTCGGCGAGGCACTTGGCCAGCGGCGGATCGCCGAGTTCCGGCCACGGGTGAATGCAGCCGAAGCCGCCGTCGATTTGAATCAGTGCACCTTCAAATTCACGGCGTTTGGAAATGGCATTGAGAAAGCCGCGCGCTTTAAGCCGATAGCGGGAAATCAGGGGCTTTTGCTCGATCAAAATCATAGAGAATTAAAAGTTAAAATTCGCAATTCCCGGGAGTCCTGGCGAAGGGAATGACATCGCGGATATTGGTCATACCGGTGACGAACATCAGCATCCGTTCAAAGCCGAGGCCAAACCCGGCGTGCGGCACGCTGCCGTATTTTCGCAGGTCGATATACCACGAATACGCTTCGGGATCGAGACCGTGCTTGGCGAAGTTTTCGAGCAAAATGTCGAGCCGTTCTTCACGTTGACTGCCGCCGATGATTTCGCCGATGCCGGGGACGAGCACATCCATGGCAGTGACGGTTTTTTGATCATCGTTGAGACGCATGTAAAACGGTTTGATTTCTTTTGGATAGTTATAGACGGTGACGGGTTTTTTAAAATGCTCTTCGGTCAGCCAGCGTTCGTGTTCGGATTGGAGGTTGAGGCCGTAGGCGACTGGATATTCAAAGGTCTTGCCGCTGGCAATCAGCAGCTCGACGGCAGCGGTGTAGGTGATTCGTTCGAAAGGACGGCTGGCAACAAACTCGAGCCGCTGCCGAAGATTTTTATCGATCCATTTTTCGAAAATCTCGAGGTCGCCGTCGCTGTGGTCGAGTGCTGCTTGGACGAGGAATTTGACGAGAGATTCGGCTAAATCCATATCGCCCTCCAAGTCGCAGAAGGCGAGTTCTGGCTCAATCATCCAGAACTCGGCGGCATGGCGTGAGGTGTTGGAATTTTCCGCGCGGAAAGTCGGGCCGAAGGTATAGATATTAGAAAGTGCGCAGGCAAAAGTTTCACCTTCCAACTGACCACTGACCGTTAGGAAGGCGCGCTTGCCGAAAAAGTCAGTTTCGGGTTTCGAGATTTTATCCTCGGGCAGAGTGGTGACACGAAACATCTCCCCAGCACCTTCGCAATCGCTGGCGGTGATGATCGGGGTGTGGACGTAAACAAAGTCTCGCTCTTGGAAAAATTGGTGGACCGCGTAGGCCAAGCGGCTGCGCATCCGGAAGACCGCGCCGTAGAGATGAGTGCGCGGGCGGAGGTGGGCAATGCTGCGGAGAAACTCGGCGCTGTGGCCTTTTTTTTGTAGCGGATAATCCTCAGGAACCTCACCGAGTAATTTCAAGGAGCTCGCCCGCATTTCCCAAGTTTGACCCGCTGCGGGCGAGGGAATCAATTGACCACGAACCTCGATCGAGGCCCCAGTATTCATTTTGGAGATCAGCTCGTAGCCGGGAATTCCAGCGTCGGCCACGATTTGGAGATTACCGGCGCAAGTGCCGTCGTTAAGTTCCAGAAATGAAAAGGCTTTGGAATCCCGGCGAGTCCGCACCCAGCCAGCCACGTGAAGCTCAGCGGTCGCTTCACTGCGTTTAAGAACTTGTTTGATCAAAGATCGCATGCGCTTCGATAGCCAGCGAGTCTCAACTTGTCAAAGCAGGTCCCTGAAATTTTGGCGATTTGAACCTAAAACTCAATGCAGGCGTTTGCGCTTAGTGGGGCCGCGGCAAGTCCGAGACTTTGATCACGGTGGCGATCTGGGTTGGCTTGCAACCGCTGCTAAGTGCCGCGGTACTCAGTTTTTGATCGAGCTTAGGATACCTTTGACTCGGCACTTCGTTAAGAAACGTTGCTCCGAGCCAAGCTACGAGGATGACCGACGAACCACTTACGAAATGGAGAGTACTCATTAAGTATTAAAGCAATGTTTATTATTGTCAGGTGCTTGTGTGTCGTGGGTGATGAATTAGCAACTCCAAAGATCAAACGGGGCAGGCGCGGAGAGGAAAAATGCTGACTTCGACGGCAGCGGCAGTGAGCATGGAGGGCGGCGCTGAATCAGGCGGTGAAAAGTGGTTGAGGCGAAAAGCTTCGGTTGACCAGCGAGTGCAGACGGCGGGGGCAATTTGATAGGGCGAGTGGTGAACGCGGCCGCAGTAGATTTTTTCCGCGGGGTTGGCGGCAAACAACAAATAGCGTTCGACCAGAAACCATTCGAGCGAGCCAGGAACCGCGGGCTGAGTGATGCTGGGGATTTCATAATCGAAACGAGCCTCCACGGCGGCGTGAGATTTTCGGCGGCTGGTGTATTGGAGGCGAGGTCCGGATTTCACGCAATCGATTGTCGCGTGTTGATAGGGTAAGTGGAAGGCGCGGCGAGCGATTTCAACCGCGAGGGCTTGGTTACAATCGAGCGAGAAAAACCAAACGCCCGGGTTGCCGTGCTCGTCGTAAACGTAGGTGCGGAGGTTGAGCTCCAAAAACCACGATAAGCCCGGCACGGGCGGGAGGCCGAGCGGACGGACTCGTTCCATGAAAAATGGCACTACCCCCAGCCAGGCCTCGCCACCGAAGGTGTCGACGTACAAGCCGGGCGGCAGCCGCCGGGCAATCTCTGCGGGATCGAGCGGCCAATGCAGGAAAAGCAGTCCAGCCCAGCGTTGCCGCATCACCGGAAAACCGGGCGGACGCTGGCAGGCGGCGAGGCGTTGTTTATCTGTGGGAGATTTGACCGACATCCATTCAGTTTGAGACGGCTCAGCTGGCGCGCCAGCTGAAATTGACTCATGACAAGCGGGCGGCAAGCAGCTCGCGTTGGAAGATCAGTTCTTTTGGCAAATGGTCGTAGAGGTCGATGAAAAGCTCCCCTTGGCTGACCAGCTCGGCTTTCCACTCGGCGCGGTTAAAGGCCATAACTTTGTCGTAGCTTTCGCGAGTGAAGCCGTCGAGGCCACTGATATTAAAATCCTCGAATGCCGGGGTCCAGCCGATCTGGGTTTCGTAGCCAGCGGCGCTGCCATGGCAGCGTTTCGCGATCCACTCGAGGACCCGCATGTTCTCGCCGTAGCCGGGCCATAAAAATGAACCATCTTGGTCTTTGCGAAACCAGTTAACATGGAAAAAACGGGGTAAGCTGGTGAGGTAGCGGCGCATTTCCAACCAGTGGCCAAAGTAGGCACCCATGTTATATCCACAGAATGGCAGCATCGCCATCGGATCACGGCGAACTTTGCCAAGAGTGCCGACGGCAGCAGCAGTCATTTCCGAGCCCATCGTCGCTCCCACATAAACGCCGTGACTCCAATTAAAGGCTTGGTAAACCAGCGGCATGGTGGTCGGGCGGCGACCGCCAAAAACGATGCCGTCGATCGGCACCCCATCTGGGTTCTGCCACTCCGGATCGATGGTCGGACATTGCACCGCGGGCGCGGTGAAACGAGCATTGGCATGGGCGGCGGTGCGGCCACAGCCCGGCGTCCAGTCCTGGCCAGTCCAGTCGATCAGGTGGGCAGGCGCTTGCGGAGTCATCCCTTCCCACCAAACATCGCCATCGTCAGTCAGTCCGACATTGGTGAAAATCGTATTTGCGGTCATCGACTCCATCGCAATCGGATTGGTGTCGTAGGCGGTGCCGGGAGCGACGCCAAAGAAGCCGGTTTCCGGATTGATTGCGTGCAGCTTGCCGTCGGCATGTGGCCAGAGCCAAGCGATGTCATCGCCAACGATCGAGGTTTTCCAGCCGGCGTCGAGGTAAGCCTGCGGTGGGATGAGCATGGCGAGGTTGGTTTTGCCACAAGCGGACGGAAAGGCGGCGGTAAGGTAAGTTTTGCTACCGTCTGGAGCATGGATGCCGACGATCAACATGTGCTCGGCCATCCACTGGTGTTCGCGGGCGATGTTTGAGGCGATCCGGAGAGCGAGGCATTTTTTGCCGAGCAGGGCATTTCCGCCATAGCCGGAGCCAAAAGACATGATCTCGCGAGTCTCGGGGAAATGAACGATGTATTTGTCGTCTGAGCACGGCCACGAGCTGTCAGCTTGGCCGGGCTCGAGCGGGGCACCGACCGAGTGAAGGCAGGGAATGAATTGGCCGTGGCCATCCCGTTTTTTTGGGGTCAGGCCGTGGGCTTCGTCTTCGAGGCGCTGTAAAACATGCGCGCCCATGTGGCACATGATCCGCATGTTGACGACGACGTATGGGCTATCGGAAATTTCCACGCCGATTTTGGCAAGTGGCGAGTCCAGCGGCCCCATGCAAAAAGGGATCACATAGAGGGTCCGGCCCTTCATGCAGCCGCTAAATTTGGCCTTGAGGGTGACGCGCATGGTGGCGGGGTCTGCCCAATGGTTGGTCGGGCCAGCTTCGTCGCGACGTTTGGAACAAATGTAGGTCCGTTCCTCGACGCGGGCGACATCGGAGGGGGTTGAGCGGGCGAGAAACGAGTTGGGCCGGATCACGGGATTGAGCCGAATGAAGGTTCCTTTTTCGACCATCAGCGAGGTGAGGCGATCCCATTCGGCTTGTGAACCATCGCACCACTCGACAGCGTCAGGGGTGCAGAGCGCAGTCATTTCATCGACCCATTTCTGTAAGGAGAGCGAGGTGGTCTGGACGGTTTTATGACTCATTGGAATAACACTCAAGCGGGCGTTTGGTACTTTGGCAATCCGATGCGTGGCTCGGTACTAAATATTTTAAAGCTGGGTGCTTGCGAAGCCGAGCGGACTTTTCAGAGCAGCTTAAAATCGCCCGGGCGACATGCTTTCGATCGGCCGGAATGGTGAATCTCCGGCGAGCAAATCGGCGATGAGTCGGCCGCTGACGGGGCCAAGGCTCAGCCCCATCATCGCATGGCCGGTAGCGAGCAGCAGATTGCTCAATCCCGGGACTTGGCCAAGATAAGGAACTCCATCGGGTGAGACTGGGCGCAGACCCGCCCATGGCTTTACGCCGTCGAAATCACGAGCGGAGAATTTTGGAAAGTAAGCTTGCACCGAGTTGACGATTCCGCGAACCCGCGCCGGATTGATGGTGAGGTCAAGGCCGCCCACTTCGAGAGTGCCACCGAAGCGCAAGCTGTTGCCCATCGGCGTGATTGCGACTTTGGCTTCCGCGAAAATCGAGCAAAGTCGTGGCAATTCCGGCGGCTTGGGCAAGGTCAGTGAGTAGCCCTTCCCCGCTTGCAGCGACAAGTTGACATCGACGGATTTCAGCAAATCCACGCTCCAAGCGCCGCCGGCAATCACAAAGTGATCGCCCTCGAAGCAGCGTTTTTCAGCACTGACGGCAGTGACTTGGCCACCGCGAGTCACGAGAGTGTCGATCGTGACCGCACTTTCAATCTGGGCCCCAGCCGCGATTAGCCGCCGCCGCATCGAAGCCATAAAATTAGCGGGTGAAAGGTGGCAGTCCTGCGGAAAATAGACCGCGCCGACGATATCGAGAGTCACGTCAGGGTCGAGCTGTGCGACGGCACCCGGGTATAAAATTTCCGCTTGGAGGCCGATTTGTTGGGCATCGAGAGCGACCTGCGCCTCCTCATCGAGGCCTTTTGGGGTTTTACACAACATCAACAGCCCGCGCTGTTTTAAGCCAAAATTCTCGGTTGCCGCGAGTTCCTCGAAAAGCCGCCGACTTTCGAGGTTGAGGTCGCGCAACAACTCGCGGGAGGCGGCGACGTGGCGCGCGGTTGAGTGACGGTAAAATAGCCAGCCCCAACGCAACAAATCCACGCTCAAGCGTGGCCGGACATAGAACGGGCTTTCCGGATTGAGCATCCAGCGTAGACCTTTGGTGATCATGCCGGGTGCCGCCATTGGAGTGAAATGGCTAGGGACAATCATCCCGGCGTTGCCCATTGAGCAATTGTCGGCACCGGCAGGCTCGCGCTCGATCACCGTCACCGCGAAGCCGCGCTGCAAGGCATAATAGGCGGAACACAACCCGATCACTCCGCCACCGATGATGACGACTCGCTTTGCTTTCATAGTCCTGATCCTAGTGAGGCCGTCTTGTCGAACTACCGAGAAATTTCTAAGAAAATCGCAACAATCCGGGCCTGATTGGTCTAAGTTTTGGGTTTGCAGTGAGGCTGCCATTTGTTGGATTCGCAGTGGACCCACCGCAGGTCTCCGGTGATGCTGGGGGATGAAAAACGGTTTGGGATGGATGCGGATCGCCGCAGCAGTGGCCAGTGGCTCGTTAGCGGCGGCAGCATTCGCGCCATTTCAATGCTCAGCTTTGGTGTGGATCGCTTTAATCCCATTGCTGGCGGCTTTGTGGTCGGTGACCGGAAAGCGGGCGGCTTGGAAGGGCTTCGGGCTTGGCTATCTGGCCGGGCTCGTCGCATGTTTGCTCCAATTCAACTGGTTAACCTCGGTTTCATGGTTAGGTGCCTTGTTGCTGCCGATGTATCTCGCGATTTACTGGGGCTTGTTCGGGTGTTTCGCGGCGACTTTAGGCAAGCCGGGCAAAGCGGGTGGCCCATGGGCGAGCTTACAAGTGGCATTTTGTCACGGCGCGGTGTGGGCAGGTTGTGAGCTGCTGCGAGGCTGGGTGTTTACCGGAATCAGTTGGAATGGACTGGGGATGGCATTCCAAGAAATGCGAGTGCTGGCGCAAGCCGCAGATTTGCTGGGCGTCACCGGGCTGGCATTGATGGTGGTGAGCGTTCAAGCGGTGGTGGTGCAAGCCGCTCGAGCGATTTTTCAGGGTAAATCGCGAAACCGCTGGGACTTGGCAATCGCTGCGGCGTGGGTGCTGGCGCTTTACGGCTATGGCAAGATCCGGATCGGCATTGAACAGCGGGCAGAGTCGGTGCGAGTCAAAGCCTTACTGGTACAAATTAACATCCCACAAGATGCAGCGCAGGTTTTATGGACAGATTTGGAGGTTCACCAAGCTTACGAAGAACAAACGCTTCAAGCACTCGCACAGTTGAAATCGGCAACTGGAGAAATTTCCCCGCAGTGGCCGGACTGGGTGATGTGGCCAGAATGCGCGTTGACCGGCCGAATCCTCCGAACTCACGACGGCGAGTGGGCAACTTGGCAGATCAACCAAGACACCATCGACCAAGTTCGCGCGGCGGGGCCTTTTTCGCTGATCTACGGGGTCAACGAGCTGGAAGCGGAAAAGTCGGGCGCGAATTTGGTGCCGAAACCGCGGGGCCGCGCCTACAATTCGATCGCGGTGATGTCGCCGACAGACGAGCTTCAGACTTATCGCAAACAACATCTGGTGATTTTCGGCGAAACAATCCCGTTCGTCGATTCGATCCCGCTGCTGAAAAAAATTTACGAGCAGCAATCGGGGAGTGAGTATGGCGGTTCGTTCACGCCGGGAGATTCATCCGAGCCCTTGCCGATTTTAGCGGGCAACAACCCGATTGGGGCAATCCCGACGGTGTGTTTTGAGGATTCGGTCGCCCGGTTGACGCGCCGATTCGTCCGTCAGGGGCCGCAAGTGATCCTCAACTTGACCAATGATGGCTGGTTCAAGCAATCCGCAGCGGCGGCTCAGCATTTCGCGGCAGCACGGTTCCGCGCCATCGAGCTGCGGCGGCCGATGCTGCGCTGCGCCAACAGTGGAGTCAGCGCGGCAATCGATTCCACCGGCTCGACCGCCCACCCGGACACCGGCGCACCGCAAGTCCTGGTGGATGCGGCGGGCAGCCATTTTACCCGCGGCTCATTGCTGGCGGTGCTCAATGTCCCGCTGCGCCCGAGTTTTTCATTGTTTGCGGTAATTGGCGACTGGGGAATTTTGAGCGTCGCGATGTTGGGGCTGGTAATGGCGTATTGGCAGCGGCGTTCCGAGCCACAGGGCCCCACGGAATTGACTCGTCAGCGGTGAGTGACTGTTTCATGAAGCATTAGTCGATGAATACTGCCTCCAACTCCGCCCAAGAGATCCATAAGCTCCGCGATTTGTCTCCTCAGCAGTTGCGCTCTGGCTTAGCGGCATGGCTGGGCTGGTTGTTCGACGGGCTCGACATGCACCTCTACACCCTGGTAGCGACGGCGTTTGTGGCGCAGTTGCTGATGACCAGCGAGGGCGACCCGGAGGTCGGGAAAAAGGCATCGATCATTCAGGCCGGCTTCTTGGTCGGTTGGGCCTTGGGTGGTGGATTTTTCGGACGAGTTGCCGATTTACTCGGGCGGAGCAAGGCCTTGGTGCTGACGATCCTGACTTATGCCTGTTTCACCGGCTTGTCGTATTTTTCGCAGGAGTGGTGGCATTTGCTGGTTTTCCGGTTTTTAGCGGCACTGGGGATCGGCGGCGAGTGGGCGGTGGGAGCCTCGCTGATTTCCGAAACTTGGCCGCAGCGCTGGCGGCCGTGGATCGCGGCAACGCTGCAAAGCGCGGTCAATTGCGGCATCCTGCTCGCTTGCCTCGCCGGTGCCCTGCTCAAAGGCCAGCCCCCCCAATGGATTTTCGGGGTGGGCGTCTTGCCCGCGTTGATCACCCTGTGGATTCGCCGGGCGGTGCCAGAGACCGCCGAGTGGACTGCCGCTCGAAAAAATCAAGCGCCACCCAAAATTCGCGAACTCTTTGGGCCGCAGGTCCGCAGCGTCACTTGGCGAGTGATGTTGATTTGCGCGGTGTCCTTGACGGCCCACTGGACTTTTATGTTTTGGCAGCAAAGTTACATTCGCAGCTTGGCCGAGGTCGGGCCTCTTAAAGCGGCCAAAGATGGCGCAACCGTGATGGCGTTGCTGTGGATCATGGTCGGCTCGCTGATCGGCAATTTTACGGCAGGTGCATTGGCAAAATGGCTCGGCTATGGTCGGGCAATCGCGCTGATGCTGGCGGGCTATTTCGGGGTCATGTGGGTGACCTTTTCGAGCGTCCACAGCTTGCAAGAGACCTATGGGCTGTTCGCGCTCATCGGGCTAATGCAGGGCTGCTTTGGCCTATTTACCATGTGTTTGCCGCCCTTGTTTCCGGTGTTGTTGCGCAGCACGGGCGCGGGATTTTGTTATAACATCGGACGGATTTTGTCAGCGGTGGGGGTGGTGTTTTTTGGAATTTTCAATAAATTCCAAGGTGACTTTGCGGCGGTGTTGTTGGCGGCCTCATGGCTATTTATTCCTGCGGCTTTGTTGGCCTTGCTGCTGCCCGACTGCGAAGAATCCCCGTCAGCCTAAAATCGCGCTGATTGCTTGCCAAACTTGCTCGGATTCGAGTTCGTTTTGACAGCGCTGGTCGAATGGACACTTTGCCAGCAAACAAGGGCCGCACTCGACATGCCGCCGGACCACTCGGTGCTGCCGCCCGAGTGGACGTTTCCACGCCGGATCATTGGGGCCAAAGAGCGTAAGACAAGTCGCGCCGACATGCGCCGCCACGTGCGGTAGCGAGCCATCTGCCGCGATCACCAGCCGCTGAGCCGCCAGCTGCGGCAAAACCGTCGCCAACGAGGAAATTATTAAAAACTCGCAGCGGTCGCCTAATTTTTGTGCCAAACTCTGCCCCAAGCCGCGCCCGCCGTTGACGCTGGCGACGCTGAGCTGCTTGCCGCTCTCAAGCAGGCGAGTCGCGATTTCCACCCAGCGTGCGAGCGGCCATTCGTGACTCGCGCCAAAGTCCGATTCCGGACACAGCAACACCGCCGCCGGAAGCGTCTCAATCCCAAGCGCTGCCGCCGCAAAAAATTCTGGGCGCGAGGTTTCGACCCCTAATTCCTCAAACGCCGCCAAATAGTGCCTCACCCGGTGCTCCAGCGGCCCCGCCAAAAATCCCAAGGGGTGAGTCAGCAACTTGTTTAATTTCCGCTCGTCCGCTCCAAGCCGCTTGGGAATGC
>JAYWAR010000247.1:0-1688 GCA_043782285.1 Akkermansiaceae bacterium
ATTTCGTGACGGAGCAAGTCGGAAAGCGAAGACTGAGTGCCCTCGATCTGCGAGGAGAGGTCCGCTTCCTTGCGGATGTAGGTGTAGAGAAACAGCCGCGGATCTGGTAGTAACGATGAAATCCCATCCAGTCTGCCAAGCGCCGTAGAAGCGGCATCCAGCAGCGTGCCCAGCTCACCGTCCACATGGACCGGCGGGACCGGAGGCAGTGGATGCGGCACAAAAGCCTTCGCATGTTCCCCGACGGTGGAAATGGGAACGTAGTGACCTGTCAGTCCTCGATGCATAGAAATTTAAGAAACGGGTGTTTTCGTTTAATTCTCGAGCAAGTTGGGAGGATTTCTTTAAAAGGTCGATCCGCATTTAAACAAAAAGCCTTTTTTCTTTAATTTTAACCAGTCAGCGGTAAGGAGAGGCTTCGGTGCGGCGGTTTTACTTCTCTTCGTAGTCCGGATATTGCTCGGGAGGGTTACCTGACGGATTGAGAATCTTCGGCTTGCGGAACATGCTCTTGGTTTCTTCGATGGATTCGCAAGTGACGAGGAATCGCCAGTCATCGCCGTAATCAAAGAGAAAAAGCATTTGTTTCTTTGGCATGAAAACGGAGGTCAAAAGCGTCGTTTTCACGCCTTTGTCGTGCTCACTCACCACCTCGCCGATGTTGGCGAAGAGGGTGTATTCTTCCTCGCTCGGACTGACGTTCTTGAGGTTCGAGTAAAAGCCGAAGCAGTGATCCATATCGAAATGCACCGAGCGGATGATGCTCTCTGCTAAGTCCTCCAAGGTGTGAACGGACGGGTGGACGATGGTGACGGAAAAGTCACCGTGGGTGACTCGGAAAGTGAGGGCTTGGCGTGAAATTGGCATGGGAATTAGTTCAAAGTTAGATGCAGCGAATGAGGAGATGCCGATACCGAGTTATGTTTTCACGGCCATGAACTCTTGTTTCGTTCTTCGAGGACTTGCAACCAGCGTTCCATAGGCATAAAAACGGGATTCTCGGCACCTGCCGGGACTTCTTTCTCCCACGCCCACCAGCCGCCCGCCAGTTCCGCCATCCGACGGCACTCGCGGCTGGTGGTTACAGTCTCCATCTCGCGCTCCGAGGGGGAAACTCGCTCTGAGACTTTCCATAACTCGAACTCCAAATTCTTGAGCCAACTCGCGCAAAACCCATACTGAGAATAACCCTCCATCATGTAGCGGAGAAGATCATGGGCAACTATCGGTCTCTCCGAGTTCAAAGCCGTCTGCGAGGATGAACTTTTTCAACAGGGTGGCGGCTTTGATGTTTACTCTGAACAACGGTAGAGGCTCGCCTTCCATGCGTTCAAAGTAAGCTTTCGCTTTCGGTTGATCGACCGTTGCTTTCAGGTCATCGAAGCGACCGTATTCATTCAAATTCGCTTCATTGATGTTGGTGTTCATCAGGGCGGTCAGCTTGTTCGCGTCGATGCCAAGAATCTCCACGATGGCCTCAACTTCCTTGTTTTTTGCCTTGGCCTTGTAGTCGGTTAAGTAGTCTTGGAAGGTGTGGGCTGGATCAATCTTCACGTCACCGCGTTGGATGTCGTGGAGGAAGATTTCCGCGAACTTCTGACTTTCTTGGGAGAGTGATGAGAACGAGCGGTGCAGGTCAGCCAAGGTGGTTTCTTTGGCCTGCTCGTCACCGTTTTCCAGAACTTTGA
>JAYWAR010000248.1:0-4812 GCA_043782285.1 Akkermansiaceae bacterium
GTCCTGTTTCCATTTATAAAGCAGGTTGCTGCCGATGCAGAGGTCTTCGGCGATCTGGGACACGGGCTTTCCGGTGCTGATGAGCTCGACCGCCTGAGCTTTGAACTCTGCGGTGTATCGTTGGCCTGGCTTGGTAATATTCATCTGGGCTGATTGTGGAGATAGATGGTCCAAAATTCTAGTTCACCTCACATTTCGTTCAATTGATCCACGATAACAACAACTTTTCACCGCTTAAATTTCCTTTTATTGTTAACGAGTGGAACTTAAACCAAAAATCTCAAGAACAAAAAAACTTGATCTCAGCCACCTTTCGAGCTTATAGTATCTGTCGTTTGATAGATATTTCACGATCAAACGCCCCCCTCTACATACATCCCCCTGAGCTTTATGAAATCATTCGGAAGGTTTCTGCGTATCCTTGGCTTATTGTTACTGACCGGTAGCTGCATTCACCTTTGCGCAGCTCAAGCTCCACCAATAAGGATCATGCCACTGGGAGACTCCCTCACTTATGGTGAAGCTCTGACTCCGGCACAAGGTGGCTACCGCAACCCACTTTACACATTGCTAACCACCATGAATTATAACGTGGATTTCATCGGTACTTTTTCGGATACAGACAATCCCACCCTGCCGGATGTCAATCACCAAGGACTTGCCGGTGCCCGGATTGATCAAGTCCAACCCAACATCGGCGCTTGGCTGAATGCAACCGAGGATCCGGACGTCGTTCTACTCATGCTCGGAACCAACGATGTCTGGCAAAACTACCAACTCGCAACTGCCGCAACCCGCTTGAGCAATCTGATCAGCGATATCGCCACCAAGCGGCCCTACACCAAGATCATCCTCGCCAATCTCCCGCCCCGCGTGGACAACACCAGCTTGGAACAACTGCAACTTACTTATAACGCCGCCATCCCCGAGATCGTCACCCAACAGCTCGCCCTCGGTCACCAAGTATCCTCAGTCGATATGCACTCCGTCTTGTCACCCTTTGACTTCAGCAGCGACGGTGTCCACCCCTCAGCCAGCGGGTACGCTAAAATTGCCGCAGCATGGTCCACTCAAATCACCCGCTTGTTCTCACCACAAGGAACTTCAAACCCGCCCGCCATCGTCACCGCCGAATCATCAAGTGACTTATTACATGTTACTTTGAAGTTCAGTAAACCTCTTGCCGACAACGCCAGCAATCTCACGAACTTCAGCCTCAACGGTGGACTTAGCCTTTCCAACGCGATGCTTGATTCAGCGACAAAACGCCTCATCACCTTAACCAGCAGCACACAAACTCCAGGAACTCGCTATACCATCGCCGTCAGCGGAGTTCGTGACGCCACCCCCGAACAGAATCTAATCGCAACAGGAACCAGCATCGACTTCTCATCCTCTGACTCAAGCAACGGCAGCTTTGAACAAGATCTCACCGGGTGGACAAGCACCGGCAATCTCGCGATCGCTTCAGCGGCACCTTACGCCGCATCCCACGGCAGCAAACTCCTCGCTTTCAACGCTGGGAATTCGACTCCTAATGGCGAACTCACCAAAACCTTCATCACCACGGCAGGGCAAACTTACATTCTAGCCTTCGATGCCGGAGTTTTGGCCTACAATACCCGTTCACAAACCATGCTCGTAACCGTTACCGGTAGTACAAACCTACTTTCCCAAACCCTCACCTTTGATGGCTTGGGTGCTGGAACCACTCGCTGGCTGCCTCAAAGTTTTACATTCATTGCCAACAGCGCTTCAACAACGCTCACCTTCCAAGACCAGTCCAGCTCCTCCAGCAGCCTCGACCTGCTACTCGACAATGTTCGCTTCAGCAGAATCGCAAGCAGTCCAAATACCGCGCCACTTGCAATCGCTGATGCTTACTCAACCGACCAAGACACGGCGTTAATCGTTCCAGCCAGTGGAGTTCTTGCCAACGACATCGATGCCCAGTCCAACCCATTAACCGCCATACTCCACACTGGACCGAGTCATGGTAGCCTGATCTTGAATACTAACGGTAGCTTTACCTACACCCCGACACCTGCTTACACCGGCAGTGATTCGTTCCGCTACTTCGCCAACGATGGCACCGCGGACTCGAACATTACCACCGTCATGCTTACTCTTAATCCACTTGTTTTCAACGATTTAATCAACGGCAGTTTCGAACTCGATTTCACTGGTTGGACTCGAACTGGCAACCTGGCGATCAAATCACTGCTGCCTTACACCGCCAACCATGGCAATGCCCTGATTGCCTTCAACAGCGGTAATTCGACACCAAATGGCGTATTGACTCAAACCTTTCCCACCGCAGTGGGACAATCCTACACCCTCGCCTTCGACGCAGGTGTTCTATCCTACAACACCAACCCTCAAAAGTTGCTGGTGACAGCCAACGGCACCAACAACTTACTCACCCAAACAATCACCATCAACGGCTTGAGTGGTGGCACCAATCGCTGGCTATCCCAAAGCTTGAACTTCGTCGCAAACAGCACCGCCACTACCCTGACTTTCCGAGATCAATCCACCGCCACCAATGCTCTCGACCTCCTGCTCGATAATGTTCGGATCACCGCAATTGCCAACACTCCCAATACCGCGCCCATCGCTATCACTGACACCTATTCGATCGCTCAAGATACCACACTCGAAGTTCCTGCCACTGGGCTGCTAGCCAACGACACCGATGCACAATTCAACCCACTCACCGCAGCCATCAATACCGAGCCATCTCATGGCAATATCATCTTGAATCCCGACGGTAGCTTCAGCTACACTCCAATGGTTAATTACACGGGTACCGATTCTTTTACCTACCACGCCAAGGACGGCAATTTAAATTCAAATGTCGCAATCGTAAGCATCATCATCAAGCCCTTCATTCTCGAAACCTTAGCTAACGGCAGTTTCGAGCAAGATTTCACCAGTTGGACGATTTCAGGCAACACCAAAATTAAATTCACAGCAACCTATACCGCAACTAACGGCAACAGGCTTGTCGCATTTAACAGTGGGAACTCGACACCGAACGGAGTGTTGAGCCAAATCTTTCCGACCACCACAGGACAATCTTACCTGCTCCTCTTCGATACCGGCGTCCTGTCCTACAATACCAACTCCCAAAAAATGCTGGTGACTGCCACCGGCACTGGCAACTTACTTGCCCAAACAATCACCATCAATGGCTTAAGCAACGGCACCAATCGTTGGTTACCCCAAAGCTTCACCTTCGTCGCAGACAGCACCGCAACCAACCTTACATTTCGCGACAACTCTACCACCACCGATGCTCTTGACCTTCTGCTCGATAACATTCGCGTCTTGGTCCAACCGACGATCTTGGCTTCATCGGTGCCTGCAACAAACTCCGGTATCGATCCAAACTCACCACCGACCGACCTCGTTCCTCTCTCTGCAAACTTCGGCAACCCAAAGCTTACTGGTACAAAAGGAAACTTCTCCATCTGCATGACTGCCATGCTCGCCGGAATTTATATTTTGGAATACTCGAATGATCTCAAAACCTGGCAAGTCCTTGATCAAAAAGAATATCAACCCCAAGAATCCATCGAATTCTTTGACACTCAAAATCTACTTAATCCTGAAACTTCACTCCCTCAGAGATTCTACCGGATTGGCCACCAAACTAAGGCCCCACCCAACTGAATTCCATCCGAGTCGTCACATGAATGCCGATCTCCCATCGCGAGTTCATATCCAAAATCCGCAAATATTTGCTTAACTCCATTCGCCGCAGCAATCGAACCCTAACCTACACTCCTTCATGAACCCGCTCGCAATTCTCCGCTTAGCCACGGCCACTGCGATTTTCACCGCCTCTCCCGTCCACCTCGCGAACGCTTGGGAACCGCTGCGAGTTCATCCACAAAATCCTTATATTACCGAGTTCCGTGGACAAGCGACGCTGTTGCGCACTTTCGGCCAACATTATTCCGCAGTCGTAGATTCGAGCTTTAACTACGTTCCTTATCTCAATGTACTCCAGCGCGATGGCATGAACCTCACCCGAGTTTGGCCACTAGGCTTCCCCGCCGACGCCCCCGCCACTGCCGCTCAGTTCATCGAACCTTGGTTACGCAGCAGCGCCCACGGCAACGCCTTAGATGGTCAAGGCAAGTGGGACTTCTCGACTTGGAACGAGGCTTATTTCATCCGCCTCGATGCATTCGTACAAGCTTGCAGTGATCGTGGCATCGTCGCTGAAATCACATTATTCTCCACCTTCTACAATGATAACCAATGGCGCGCCAGTCCCTTTCATCCATCCAACAATATCCAAGGCTACGGACCCGCCAACCGCTATGACTGCCTACGCCCAGTTGACGCGAATCTTCTAGCGGTCCAAACAGCTGCGATACAAAGAATTGTAACGACCCTCAACCATTTTGATAATATCTACTTTGAGACCGATAACGAACCATTCTGGAATGAGCCTTTAGTCCGCGACAGTCAGGACGTGGAGTTCAACAATCAAGTACTTGGCATCATCCGCACGGCTGAATCTAGGCTACCGAAGCGACACCTCGTAGCTCACAACTTTCCGCAACAAATCGCGAATCTCGCTCTCGACTTTGAAGTGATTAACGAACATTATCCAACAACGGTAGTGATCCCAGCGCCAAACCCAGGAATCGCTGGCGGGGACTCGCTCTTACGCAATCATTATTCCCGCGGAAAAATTCTCGCCCTTGATGAAACCGACACCACCAGCGCCCTCGCGACTCGGCTGGAATCATGGATGTTTCTTCTCGGTGGCGGCGGTATTTACAACGGCCTCGATTC
>JAYWAR010000249.1:0-1677 GCA_043782285.1 Akkermansiaceae bacterium
GGGCTGGTGCTCGCACTCCTCGTCTCTGGCGGGTTCTACGCCGCGATTGCCATTTACCTAATTTTCAGATGAAACTCATTTCCCCTTTTTTCATAGCCACCATGGCGTTAGTCGTGACCGGCTGCGGATCTACTGTCATTAACTCGCCAACCACGGGTAAACCGCTGCTCGTCACCAGTGCGGACATTCACGGTCTAGCTTTCCACGTCTCCAAAGACGGCTCGGTTGACCTCTCGGGTGAATTCGATCACGCCACCCCGATTAAAGCTCAAGGCGAGGCCATGACGGCCAAGTGGGGGGCGTTTCTCGCGGGGCTGGCGGGGCTGGCGATCTATCTAAAATAAAGCGATGGCCACTGTCATCCAAGGTCCGAAATACAACTACGGGGGAAAGTATCGCTTCACCCTCACGCAAGATCTTGTCGTCTATCTGAACAAGGGCTGGCGAGGGCGTCACGTCCTGCGGGATGACGACACAGAATGGGCGACGCTGGTGGATGATACGCTCACGATTCTAGCGGGATATTCCTGCGACGGATGTTCTCCTGCGATCCAGCTTTTCGGACATTGGTTTGGCACGCCGACGCCGCCCAACGCCGTGACCGCTTGCTTCGTGCATGATGTTTTGCGCGGCTATCTCGGATTGCCGTGTCTAAGCTATACCCGCAAGGATACCGACGACGTGTTCTACGATATTTTGAAAGAAGCGGGATTCAAAATGGGGGAGGTCTACCACGGGGCGGTCGCAGGCTTCTGGGGCAGTCTCTACATTCGACTCACTTCCGCCCGCCCCAACCACTCTAACTGCAAATGCCACCCGAAACCATGAGGATCACCGGAGCAATCAAGTCTCCCGTTTTCAACCGTGGAGTTGCGCCCGATTCATTTCTGCAAGAACTGATCGAGTGGGGGCGCACTGCGCCGGATGATATTTTCGCGCCCAACAATGATCCCGAGGATGTTTACGACCGGCTAAGACCCATCCTCGGGCCATGGTCCGGGCCGCTTCACCGCCGCGCCGCCATGGTGGAGCTGCTGCGATGCCTCGCGGGATTTGAGTCTTCGTGGAACTGGAAAGAAGGCGTGGACACGACCAACGCCACCTCAATGCGGAACATCGAGGGCAGGGAAACCGGCATCTTTCAGGTGTCATTTGACTCCCTGCGGCTCGACGATGCGAAGAATGCCGGAGACGATCTCCGCCAGTGCGTTCTGAAATACTGTGGGGCGTTGGACATTCACAAGTTCCTCGACCAGATGAAGTTTGGCCACATTTTCGCGCTCGAATACTGCGCCCGGCTGCTTCGGAACAACTATTTCTGGGACGGTCCGATCAAGCGTCACGAAATTGATTCCAGCCTGAGCCGCGAGGCCGTGGTGCAGTTTATGAACTTGCTCTCATGAGTTCATAAACTGCGCGACGGCCTCGCTGGATAACCGCGATCTGGAAAACGCTGGAGGCCCAAGCGGAGATTGCGCTGCCTGGGTAGTTTCACGCAAGATCCGCAAGATCTGCCGGATCGGTCGGATCATTCGTCAAGCCACTTGACTCCGGCAGGTGTCGCGGCGTAGGTTCCCCGCGCGACCCATGCGGATTCATCCGCGTGTGGTTTCAGGTTTGGCGCTCGGGGTGGTTCCCGAGCGCCTTTGTTTTGGAGTAAAAGCTGAAACGCTGAGA
>JAYWAR010000250.1:0-4786 GCA_043782285.1 Akkermansiaceae bacterium
GTTAGATTGGCGCGGGCGGTGTAGATAGCGGCGGTGTAGCCGGCGCAGCCGGTGCCGATGATGATGACGTTTTCCATATTTCGATGAGCGTTGAAGCGCCGGAGTATTCCGGCGGATCGCGGATTGAGTCAACCACTAGCAGCTTGTCGTTCTCTAAAGAAATCGTCCGCCACGGCATGAACCACTCCTTGCTCGCCGCCAGAGATCCCACCTGCGCGTTCATCCCGTCTCACCACCAGCAAATCGGAAATCTCCGCCTGATAGGTTTGGAGTTGGTCAAATGCCTTCCACCCGTCTGCCTGCTGGTCCGCCGGATTCTTCAGCTCGATCAATCCCAGCAGCAGCCCGTTCCCGAAGCACACCAGATCCGGTCGCCACGGCTTCTTCGTCCCCGTCACCGTGAACGGGTTCACTACCAAGTAATCGGCCCGTAGCAGATCCTGCCAACCGCCTAAATGCGACGCCATGTCCGTAGACACACTGTCTGCAATCCCCCATGTCTTTCAACCATGCATGAAGTGCTAAAGAAACTCGGGGACACGGTCAAAAACCTCCGAAATGAACTGGGGCTTTCCCAAGAAGCCTTAGCGGAGCGCTGCGATTTTGACAGGACTTACATTAGCCTCATCGAGCGAGGACAGCGCAATCCTTCTCTGACAAATCTCATCCGTCTAGCCGAAGGGCTAAAGGTCTCAACCTCGAATCTCATAAAAGGACTATAGACTCAGCTCAAAAACCAATGAACCTCGAAGAACTCCAAACTGCTGCGATCGAAATCAAAACCGCGATCCACAACGCGGTGACGACGGCTTCTTACGGCGGTAATACATTCAATAACGGACTCGAAGCTAAAACCGCGTTGATTCGCAGCGTTACTTTGATTCAACGAATCCACGAATTAGCAAAGCGTAGTCTAGATGTTGAGTTAAATACTTTGGGGATTCCTTACGAAATTCATCCGCCACTTGGAAGATCGGGTCCTGAAATGAGCGTGTGGGGACTGCTCAAGAAGAAAAAACAAGATATTGTCGTGCTTGTCGGAGATACTCCGCCCGCGCGTGAAGAAATCCTTGAAGGACCGCTTATCGGAGGGCATGACGAACTGGGATTTGCTGCGACTAAAAGCGCAATCGTACTCGGAGTTCGAAGCCAACTATCGAGCGTAGACAAGAACTTTGACACCCTGATGGAGCGAGCCTTCGCTGAAACAATGAATCTTAGGTTGCGACATCCGTACTTAGTGATGGGCGAAGTCTATCTTCTCGCAGTGAAAGACTACGACGAACAAGTAATGAAGAGAAACGAAATTGCGTGGAAATCGAGATTCACGAACATCGAGCGATTTATCTCCATATTTAATGGCATCAGCCATCGTTCCGATTATAAGGATATTCGCGAATCATACAAATACGAAAGAAGCGCACTGCTCTTGGTAGATTTCAGTCAAAGTCCGCCGAAAATCTACACCACGAAAAAGGAACTGCAGGCCGACGGCATCGTGAGCCAAAACTTTTCACAGGACTATCGAGGTTTGTCGCCGTGCAATTTTTCATCTGACCTCCTAGCCAAATACAATGAGCGCCATAATTCATTATGATGGGACAATTTCCATAATTTCATCATACGTAATACCGAATATATCAGCGATTAGTCGCTCAAGCTCCTCATCTTCGGTAGACATAATTCTGACCCAATCCTCGCACGCAATTTCAGGAATACTAAATCGCTCAATAAAATTCTTTTGATAACATTGATATCCGCCTTCAATTTGAAATGCCGTCAAACGGATGTAATAATCCATTACTTTTGAATTCAAAATCCGCTGGAGAACTCGAATATCTATAGCCGAACCAAACAAGTCCCCCGTCGTTTTTGGCTTAATTGCGTAACCATTGCAAAAGAGGCTGTCAGTTTCATCGAGAAGAAACAAAGGCCCTTTACTAAATGTCTTTGTTAGCAGTTTTGGACCTGCTGCCTCCATGCATTGAGAGCGACCCCATTCGTAGAAGTTCAAGGGAAGCTTCTTTCCTTTACCACGGGTAGCGAGTGATGCTCGATGTGATTCTAAATAGACATAGGCCTTGGGGAATTCATTTTTGATTTCCTCCGGCGTCATTGCTAGCCAACGCTTACCTTTTTTACGATACGGGCGGATAATACGGCGCTGGTTCTTGGCAAGTTCGAGCTCGCTGGAGAACTCCGCAATTTTAATAGCAGGAACAGTAACTCCCTCTTCGATTAGGTGATGCTCGCTTCGGCCATCCAGAAGGAAGACGGCATCTTTGAGAGTTGCGAAGCCTACCCTAATATCCGCGAGGCTCCCTAGCGGAGTCCCGACGGATTCAAGCCGGCTAATATTCGCGAGGTGATGTGGAGCGGTCAGACGCCATTTGTCTTTCTGAAGGCTTTTTACATCGATTGGATGGAAATCACTGTCGCGGAGGGCAGAAAGTTGACCCTTCGGATCAGAGCATGTTGCGTAACCAAAGGTATCGCGCGCGGCGTTATCGAGAAAAATCAAGCATGTATACGCCGATGCATTGTTAAAAACCTTAAAATGCTCGAAATCAACGATCGAGTGCAGACACTTCGTCTTTTGCAGATAGTCACGAACACCCACACCAGCAAGAGAAGTGAAGAGGTTGTTCTGCGTGATAAATCCTAATATTCCAGACGAGGACAGCATTCGATGTCCCGCAATAAGAAAAAGCATGGCCAAACTGTAACTTCCTTGAGCAAAGTCAGAATAAGATTCACTGAGTCGGGTGCGATACGAGTCTTCCAAATTCTGGAGTTTTACATACGGCGGATTCGTGGTGATTAGGTCGAAGCCATCCGGTGGCAGACTAAACGCCTGACAAATATCTTTCACGGGAGTGAGCAGCGAATCACCAACATGAAATACATTTTCTGAAGCCAATCCCGAAATATTCTGTTCCGCACAAAAAAGGCCTAGGCTAATTGCAGCACATTCAACCGCCTCTGGGCTGATATCCATGCCATGCAAACTTTCCGCAATCACCCTTTCTAAGGAAACTCCAAATGTTTTTGCCAAGATAGGAGCGGCACGGATTATGAAACCACCTCCACCGCACGCAGGATCGAGCAAGCGTGGCAGTGTCTTGGCCAACCGCTTTTCGGCACATCGTTGGATAAGGTAATCCGTGATGTAGTTTGGAGTGTAGACAACCCCTTGGGAGCGCTTACGCGCCGCGTCGATCAGATTTTCAAAGGCAACCTCAACATCTTTCAAAGAGAGGGTTCCTAATGAGGAAAGAAGGTTATTTTGAAGTTTTCCTGCGACTGGGACCCCAACCGCACAGAGAAGACGATCTGATCGCTCCAATTTGCTAATAGGGACGGTGTTTGCTTGTGCCCATGCCCGGATGATGGAACCGATCGTGGCTTCACGCCCATGCTCCTTCTGTCCCTCGTTTACAAGGGCGGCAATTTTCTTTTCTCGACTGGAGTCTGAACCTCCTTTTGTGCGCTTTGTCTTTAGCTGTGCAGCCATGCGCGGGCTAGTTTAAAATGTGACGCATTGTCGTCAATCCATTCTTTTTGAAGCAACCGCTTACGAGGGAATTGCCGAGGTTATAAGAATCGATGAAAAGCGTTTCCCTGCGGCGGTCGCGCAGGGCGGCGGCACCGGGACGGGGGCGCTTGGCTTTGCTTTTCGTGAGGAACCAAGTGCGGGCGGGGATCTGGGTATTGGTGAAGAGCTGGCCGGGCAGAGCGACCATGCACTCGACAAGATCCGCCTCAATCAAGGCGCGGCGGATGTCGCCCTCGCCGCTGGAATTCGAACTCCTCGAGCCATTCGGCGCGAGGTGGTGGAGCATGTGCTGGACCCAGGGGAAGTTAACATTCCCCGGCGGCGGCGTGCCGTATTTGCAGCGCGCGTCGGCCTCCAGCTTGCCGTCCCACCATTCGTTGATGTTGAAGGGCAGATTTATCCTCCTGTTGGGACGATCTGCGGGGTGGCTTCGCGGGAGTGAACGCGCTGCCGCGCTGGGCAGTGCCATCACGAAATCGGCGCGGAGGTCCGGGTGCTGGTTGCGGGTGAAGGTGTCCGGGAGAAGCGAACTCCGATTCGCCTGTCTCGGTGAACGAGAAGAGGCGGTTCGGAGACCGCCACTCCTTGTGGCCGCGTGCTTATGAACGGCAGCGTCGAAATTGGAGCGGAGCTTGTCGGCGGCGGTCCAGAGCTTTTTGTCGAACTCGGGGAGGAAGGTTTGGGAGGAGGAATTCGGCATTTCGCAACGCCACCCTAACAATCGAGGCTTTGGCGGAAAGGACAAAAAGTGGGGTTTCTCCTTGCCGTTGGCTTGTTCCGGGCACGGGTGCGTCGGAGTTACGCGGCAGCGAAGGGGTGCCCGGATCCTCTGAGCTCCGCCTTTGTCGTGAGTAAAATTTTCACGCTTGGAATCTCAGGGCTTCGATAGTCGCCATATTTCCCACAAACGAGTTGCCCCCAACCCCGATTGATTGAGAATCCCGCCGTCTATGAGTCCTGATTTCATCCGCGAAGCCCTCCGCCAAGTCCGTTACCCCGGTTTTTCCCGGGACATCATTTCCTTCGGCCTCGTCAAGGACGTGAAATGCGAGCCGGGTCTCGTCACCGTCCATCTCGAAATCGCCACCCGCGATCCTAAAGTGCCGGAGAAAATTTTCCAAGATTGCCACGCGATTCTCGATCCGCTGCCCGACATCGGGACCGTGAAAATCGAGATCGACGTGAAGGACGCACCCGCCGCTGCGGGTGGTCTCGGCGGCACGGTGGGTA
>JAYWAR010000251.1:0-1675 GCA_043782285.1 Akkermansiaceae bacterium
CGGCCAGACCGTGAACTTCGGCAGTGGCAGCACGTTGTTTACCAGCAGCGGCCTGCAAAATAGTGAAACGATTGGTTCAGTGACACTCACCTGCACCGGTGGCAGCGCGGCGGCGGCCGTCGCGTCTTATGCACTATCACCCACTGCCGCAACCAGTGGCACATTCACGGCGGGCAACTATAGCATCAACTATGTGGATGGCACCTTCATAGTAAATATGATGTCCTACGCATCTTGGGCAACTAACGGTGCGCAAGGCCTCACGGTCGGCGTCAATGATAGTCCCTCCGCAGACCCCGACGGCGATGGCATTTCTAACCTCATGGAATTCGCCCTCGGCGGTGCGCCGATGGTTTGCTCGCCGGCGATTCTGCCGACTTTCACGAAACCGACCGCCGACTGGGTGTTCGAGTATGACCGTAGCGTTGCGGCCCAACCTTCCACCCTCCAAGAGGTGGAATACGGCAGCGACCTGACTGGCTGGACTTCGGTGACCATTCCTTTGGCCAGTGCTGGCATCGTGGAAATCACGGCCGGCACTCCCGGCAGCCCGTCGGATCATGTGAAAGTCACTCTCCCTAACGCAGGCACCCAGACCTTCGTCCGCCTCAAGGTGAGCCAGTAAGTTTGTTGTTTTTTAGAGTTAATCCTATATGTCATCATCTAATATGTCGTTAGCGTCGATTCCATGCCATGAGTTATCATCCACGACTCGCATTCTCAAGCGGTTTGGAATATGGCTTCGGATGGGCACCGTTGTGGTCTCCTACACATCAGCTCTCCATGCCGATGGGGTAGGGGGGCATCCACTCGCGGGAGCTGATGAATCCACGCCATCGCGCAGTCACTATTTTTCTTGGATTGACAATACCAATGAAGGTTCGACTGAGAAACAAACTCTCGCAAATCTAAACTTCTTCAAATGGCTCCATGATGACTATGGAATGGATCTGGATATCTATGCGCTGGATGCCGGTGCGATTGATACTCCAGGTGGCTACGGCAGCATGGAGTCCGAGCGATTTAAGAAACAATTCCCCAATGGTTTCGGCCCGCTTGCGGAAAAGGCGAAATCATTCGGTTGCCGTCTCGGCGTTTGGCTGGGACCTGATGGCTTTGGTGACACTCCAGAACAGGAGAAGGCGCGGACTGAGATGTTAGTTAAACTCTGCCGGGATTTTAACTTTCACCTCTTCAAGGTCGATGCCGTCTGCGGCCAGTTGCGTCCGGAGAAGCAAGATGCTTTTGTGCGAATGCTCAAGGAATGCCGGAAATACTGCCCGGATTTGATCGTCCTGAACCACCGACTGGATCTCGGCGAGGGCGAAGCCCACACCACCACTCACCTCTGGGCGGGTGAGGCATACATCGACGTTTGGCGTGGAAATGAAGGGACTGCGACTCACGGCCGCGCAGGAGCCATCGCGCTCGGAGTGAAGGTTGATGGCAGCGGCAAGCCGGAGCGCCTGTTTGAAGATCACGGGGTTTGCCTGTCTTCGAGTTTGGATTATTGGGAGGACGACTTGGTTCTCCAGGCACTCTCGCGCAATTTGATTCTGGCTCCGGAGTTATACGGTAGCCCTTGGTTTTTGCGTGACGATGAGTTTCCAAAGCTTGCTAGAATTTACAACCTCACTCGCCGCTACCGTGACATTCTGCCCAATGGAATGATTTT
>JAYWAR010000252.1:0-1669 GCA_043782285.1 Akkermansiaceae bacterium
TACTTTTCAGTCCCTTGGCCACGTTTCAACATCCGGCGTCTCTCAATGCTCTCCAACAATTTGGTCAGGCTTGCACGATCCTGCGCAACACCACCCGAGCCAGCAATCCCGCTTGGTATCAAGAGGCACTTGAACTCAATTTCCAGTTGCACCTGCGGACTGACGGGGCCGGCATCACTACTTTTTACCACGACCGAAAAAAGGGCCAGTGGAGCGGCGGGCCACCTCTTAATGATGAAATCCTGCAAGACCCCACACGACTCGACGCCTTCATTGCTGAAGCACTCCGCCAGACTCGTGAGAATGGCGCGACCTCGCTAGGAGTCATCCTCCACGTCGCGGATGAGTTTTCGACCACCGAGCTCAAGCCAGAGCTCAATAATCCCGCCGCCCTCCCTGAGCTGCGAAATATCGCGATCTCTAACCCCGGCTCGATTCTCGAAGACAGTTCACTGCTGGCCGATCAAGCATCCTGGCGAGTCTTACCCTACCATGCCGCTGGCAGTGAAGTGATCGGCACCACCATCACCCTGTCTAAGCATTACACTTCGTTGATCTCGACTCTGCGGCTTACGGGTGAAAATGAGAATTTTCCGATCATCACTCATGCCCTAAGCGCACCTTTGGTGGCGATCATGGCACTTAGCGAATCACTGGTTCCCACCGCAGGAAAGCCGTTCGTGGCGATCCTTCAATATCCATGGTTTACCACCTTGGCATTTTTCAACGAGCACGCTGATTTGAGGCTCATCCGCACACTTCAGCACCGAGGCTTGCGGCGGCCAACCAACTTCCGCCTCGCCCTCACCACCACCAACGCCTCCCTCGAATTTGTCGATCCCGATTTACTGCTGATTCCCTTAGGCCGCGATGTGGACACTACCCTCGACGCCGATTTGCGGATCACTTTCACCAGCAGCCGGGTTGAAGTCATTCAGCAAACCCAGATTGAAGGGATTCCATCTTGGTGCCCGGAGCCAGCGATTTGCTTACAGCCGACCGCGACGAACTCCGCCGTCACCCCCAGTCATAGTTTCGCCATCTTACGCGAGGAAAAATGGACCCTCCAAGACTTCCTGCCGACACCTCAAGAGATTCTTGAAATTTACCCCAGTCGCTCGGAGATCCGACTGCTTAAAATTTTACGGCTCGCCCGGCTTCCGATTTTTGCCAGTGCGTTGCTGTGCCTCGTTTATTTCAGTTTTGGGATATTCGATCTGACCCGCCGCCCGGAATGGGCTTTTGACCCCACCCAAGTCGAAGCCACCAAAGGACGACTTGCCAAACTCACCCTCGAACAACAGCGGGCTGAACACTGGCGTAACCTGCTAGACGACCGCTCCAAGGCATGGACCAATCTCGAGTCTCTTGCTCGAATATTTCCTGAAAACGGCAACATGTTAGTTAAGAGCTACACCCATGCTGCCAAACCCGACAGCACTCCCGGTAAAGCCACCGTCGGCTTCGTCAAGGAGTGGCGCATTACTGGATTTGCTCGTGACGAGGCGCTCGAATACCTCAACACTCTGAACACTAAAAAAAATATCACCGCGCACTTTAGTGAAATTGCCCGCATCACAGGCAATAGCGCTTACAACCCGAGCATCGGTAACCGCAACCTGATCATCAATATCCACACTCAGGAAAACAACGGTTTCAAACCTCTCCC
>JAYWAR010000253.1:0-1669 GCA_043782285.1 Akkermansiaceae bacterium
CGGACACCACCTCGACGATCCGCGCCGCCGTGTTGATTCCGGTTTGGCAATACTGCCATTTGCCGCCGGGCGGAAATTGCAGCGGCTTCGCGGCGATCACCGGCGTGAGCTGCCCAAGGGTCGTGAGATCCTTGGTTTCAGCCGGCGTTAGATCGCTCAAGCCGCTGCTGTGAGTGAGGCACTGTTTGATCGTGATCCCCGCCTTGTCGCCTGTGAATTCCGGCAAGTACTTCGACACAGGATCGTCCACCGAGAGTTTCCCTTCATCCTGCATCATCATCACCGCAGTCGCGGTGATCGGCTTGGTCATTGAGGCGATCCAGAACACCGAGTCCGCCGCCATCGGCCTCTTGCTGTCGATGTCCGCCATTCCTGTGGCTGCTAGATGGAGCACTTTTTCCGCATCCGCCACCAGCGTCACCGCGCCGGAAATTTCCTTCGCCTCCACGAAGCCCATCATCCGCTCGCTCACCGCGTCCATCACAGGCGGCGCGGCGTCCAGCGAACCCATCAGGGCGGTGGCCAACAAAATCAGGCGGTGCGGGGTTTTTGTCATGGGCGAGGCAATCGCAATTCCCCCGCGCCGACAATCCCGAAACGGAAGCCGCTTCCGCCGTTGGATCGCAGGGAAATTGTCATCCGGCCACGGTTTACCGTGTCTCCGTCCAAGGCGGCGGTTGGCAGGTATCATCAATTTGCAAAAATGGCTAAAATCGTTATCAAACGGATATCCCAATGTCGACTCGCTCCCGTCGTCTTCCCCGCTCCTGTCGGTATCCAACCAAGGATGGGCGATCTCCGAATCGCCCAAGCCAATGGAATCCCGATGGCAAAGCACTTTCGTTTTGCATCATCGGCTCGCCATTGACCACTTTCATTCGCACCCCATTTACTTCCCGCTGCATCCGCCACCCGAGCTGATAGACTTTAACTTGGAACTTCGCCGAGCGTTAAGTTTCAGCGTTTATCCACAAACTCCAGAACGGCATTATGGCAGACGGCGGAACAGACCATTTACTTATGGTTTTCACGGAGTGAATTTAGACTTTCGAAGTTTCAGCCGTGCCACGAGTGTCAGTATTAACAAGACGATCGAACTTGTAATGAGCCGCTACGGGATGACAAAAGGTCGATGACAAAAGGTCTGTCCCGTAGTCGTGCCGTAGTCGTGGTAGTCGTGGTAGTCGTGGTAGTCGTGATTCTGTAGAAATACGCACCTTACTCGGTGGTTAAGTTTATCTAGTTTTGACGACTCTGATTAGCAAACAGAGCATCACTAAAAGTATGGTTCCGCCAATAAGCCAAGGCCAGTGACTTTTCTCAGCTGCTTGCTCGACCCTCGCTGTTGTAGGGTTCTTCTCCTTTGCAGCTCTGGCATTTGGAAGAAGTGAAGTTTCAGCTCCCTGGCTCTTCTTTTCTTGGCGCTTTTCTTTAGATGGCAGTCCTTTGGTGATTTCTAAATTTTCACAACCTGGCCACTTTTCTTTGAGCCATTTTGCCAAAATCAATGCTTGCTCTTCATGAGGTAGATCTTTGGCAGGCGGCTCGAAGTCACCTCCAAGGGACCGAAGACTGCTTACAATGGCAGCATAAGCATATTCTGAAACGTCGTTCGCGTAGGACTTAGTATATTCGCCCTCATCCTTGGATACCCTTCCATCGGCGAAAA
>JAYWAR010000254.1:0-13042 GCA_043782285.1 Akkermansiaceae bacterium
GGTGGTGATGGCTTCGAGATCCCATCTTCCGCTGAGGCCGGTGGCCAGTGAGGCGGGGAGGTTCTCGCCGTCGGGATCGGCGATGGCATTGTTGGCCAGTGGGGTGGGGTCTAGGTTGTCGGCGATGCCATCGAGGTCGGTATCTATCGTGTTAGGATTGGTACCGAGTATCGATTCTTCGTAGTTTGAAAGGCCGTCGCCGTCGGTGTCGATGTCATTGACGGCGACGCGCCAGAAGAGCTTGTTGGGGCGGGTGCCATTGGACTGGGTGAAGGGGATGCCGATTTCAACTTCATTGCCGTTACCGATGAAGGGTTCTCCGAATGGAAGCCAGCTTCCTGGCGTGAGATCTGGCGAACCGAGGACGGTGTATTGTTTACCGGGTGTCATGACCCAAGTGAGGGTGATGGCTCCCGGAATCCGTTCGAGGATGCCGTCGCCATCCGAATCCACCCATGTTTCGGGAATGTGGACGAAATTTGGCCGGAGGATGCCGGCGGGAGGATTGGAATCGAAGGGATGGGTTCCGGCGGCGGCTTCCTGTTGGTTGGTCCAGCCGTCGCGGTCAGGGTCGGCTTGGGGATCGAGGTTGGGCAGGAGCTTGCCATGGTTGTGGTGTTTTTCCCAAATGTCGCTGAGGGCATTATTATTGGTATCGACAAGAGCGGGGGCTGGAAGAGATCCGAGAATCCAGAAGCCTGAGACAAGGAGGAGGGAGAGAATCAAAAAGGGGCGAGACGCTCCGTTCACGGTTTGGCGCGAGACGCGACAATCACGCTTCAGGGAGGAGTTCATCGTGCGGCTCCTTTCTTCGCAGCGGGTCTTTCGGTGTGCCAGTAGTTGAGGGTGATATCTTGGGGCTGGGGCGGATGGGCTTTGAGGGATGCCTCGCGTTCGATACTGGCTTTTTTACGGCCTTCGTAGGCGGTTCTCAGCCGTGCATACTCGCGATTGTAGAGATCGTGGAGCGACTGGATGGGAAGGCGATCTGCGGCGGTGGGCTGTTCGCCAATGATTGCAAAGGTGGCTTTTCCCTCAGGGAAATCCGGCATGTCGGGTGCGTCGTATTTGTGGCCTTTGCTGGCTTGGAGATCGGACATGCGATCGATGTCCACGTTACCCCAGCCCATCACCAGGTAGTGAGTGTCGGCGGCTGAATCCACGAATGAGTTGATGCCTCCGGCGATCAGGGCAAAATCGGCAGACGACCAGAAGGTGATGTCGCGGCCTTTTCCTTGGGGCCAACAGCGGACTAGAGTGCGCGGCGGGCTGTCTTTGGAGCGGAACACCGTGGCACCGAGGAAAAGCAATTCCGACTTGGGATGCGCCTCGCGGTATTCGGCGAGGCGCTGGCTGAATTCGGCGTCCGCCTCTGCAACGACAGGCACTACCGGTGCAGGTGGTGGCGGCAGGGCGAGGGGTTTGATTTTGCGGATGGTGATGGCTCGTCCGCCTTGTTGATGGGTGGTGGTGGCGAGGATGTCCTTGGCTTGGACGATGAAATTTGGTTTTGGCGGCTCGGGAGGTGGTGGCGTGCCGTCGGCGATTTTACCGAGGATCCGGGCGGTGGTGGTGGATTCGAGGGAAACGCCAGTCGGCTCGCCTTGGGCGGGGACCCGTGCCATGGTCGCCAAGGCGGCGAAAAGCGTGAGGGGGATTGGTTTCATCAGGGAGCTTGGTTTGAAATCGTCCCTCCGGGTGGACGGGGAGCTTAGAAGTCGTTTACAGACGACCGCAGTGGCCTTTAGCCTTCCCCGGAGAGTCAGCTTGGACATGCGCCACCGCCTCCCCGGCCGTTTGGTCGGTTTGGCGGCATCGTTGCGGTCGATGCCGACCGCTGTAAACGTGGGTTCTAAGGCCACATCCGCCGGAGCGAACGCTTTGAGTAACGTCGCTAACCGAAACGAGTGGCAAGAACCAAATTTAGAATCGTCGGAATGCTTCGCGGCCTTTTCATTTGAAGCTGTTGTTGCAGATCCCGTTGTCGTGCTCGCTCAGCGAAAGGGGCTAGCACGAGCGTGCGGCCGATTCGCGGCCGATTCGCGGCCGATCTCGCGGTGGGCTCCGAGGTCGTGTTGGTCTTTGAGCAGGACGGCGACGCGCGGCATTTCATCGGGGAAGGCGGGTCTGATTTCGAGTTCGCCAAGAACCACCGCGCCAAGCTCAATGGCGCGCCACGGTGCCATGGTATGATCGTCGAGCGTCGCCCTCTCATGAACCAAGTTTCAACAGGGTGTATTGCTCGGAAAAGATCAAGCGATGGCTGCTGAGGCTGACTTTAAATAACGACTTTGACGGCAGCTCGATTTCTCGGCAAGCTCATCGCTTCATGACTGAAAAAGAAGCCCTCGTCGCTCTCAATATGCTGCCGAAGATCGGGCCAGTGCGGGTCCGGCGTTTGCTCGAAGCCTTCGGCAAGCCGACCGCCATTCTCGGTGCCGCCAAAGACCGACTGCTGCGGGTGGACAACATCGGCGAAGAAACTGCGAAAATCCTGCACGCTTGGCAAGAGTACGCCGACCCCATCGGCGAGCTGCGCGAAGCTGCTGAACGCGGGATTTCAATCGTGATCCAAAACGATGCGGACTACCCTGTCCCGCTGCGTGAAGCCTATGATCCACCGCTGTTGCTTTATGTTTGGGGGAAATTGGAGCAACGGGATAAACACGCCATCAGCATTGTCGGCTCACGGCGGGCGACACATTATGGCACCCAATCGACCAAGAAACTCGCCTACCAGATTGCCCAAGCTGGCTTCACCATCATTTCCGGGCTTGCCCGCGGGATCGACACTTCCGCTCACGAGGCAGCCATCGCCGCCAACGGCCGTACCATTGCGATTTTAGGCTCGGGTTTAGCCAAACTTTTCCCCCAGGAAAACCTCGCGCTTGCCGAAAAAATTGCCAGTGGCTTCGGTGCGGTGGTTTCCGAGTTTCCGCTACACACCTCGCCCACCAAGCAAACCTTCCCGATGCGCAACCGGATCGTCGCCGCTTGGGCGCGGGCCGTGCTGGTGGTCGAATGCCCAGCCTGGTCCGGCTCTTTGATCACCGCCAACCTCGCTTCCGAGTATGGAAAGCCGATTTTCGCGGTGCCCGGCCCGATCGACAAACCAAGCTCGGCTGGCTGCAACCAGCTCATCCGCGACGGTGCCACCTTAGTCGCTGACGCCAGCCATTTACTCGACGATCTCGGGCAATTGCCGTTTGCACGGCAAGCGAGCATTACCGAACCCGCCGCCAGCCTACCGGAACTTCCCGAGGAAGAAGCCGCGGTTTACGCCGCAGTGACCGCAGATGAATCGCCGGTGGACCGGATCATCGAGCGCAGCGGCCTGCCGGCGCATGTGGTGACGGCGAATTTGATGAAGCTGGAAATGCGGCGGCTGGTGCGGGCGTTTCCGGGGTTTCGATACGCACGCCGATGAGATGAGCAACTTGTCTCACTTCACCGGGTAACAAGCCACCGCGAAATCCACAATCGGCTTCGGATCAGGCAAGCTATGCGGGTGGTGCTTACCACCCGGCTTGCGAATGACCTGAATTTTCCCACCGAGCGCTTGGTAGCGTTTTTCGACAATGTCGATATTTTCGCTGAGCGGAACGGCCTCATCGGCAGCCCCAACCACCGCGAAAATCGGAACCCGTGCCTTGGCAAGCGGGGCGAGAGTGTCCACCGGATTTTTATCATAAACCATGGCTTGCGCCTCGGTCAGACCATAGACTTTCAGCAGCTTTTGCCAATCCGGGGGCGAGCCGGGCCCCACACCTTTACCGCCAGGCCAGCTTTTAAAATCGCAAACCGGGGCATCGACGTAAAGTCCAGCCACCTGATTTGGCCGCTGCGTCGCCCAATTGAAGGCAAACAAACCGCCACGACTGAAGCCTTCGAGGACGACCTTTTCTGACAGCCCGTAATTTTTCGTAAGGGAGTCGTAAAACCCATTCATCGGCTCGATCGCGACGGGTGCGCCGTAGAGGTCTTGCAAATCGAGATAGGCGAGGTGGAACCCGAGCCCAAGCAACGCGAGGTCGGCCTGTGGCTGGTTACCAAAAAATTCGGTCCGCCAGATCCACGGTTTCCCGGGCGCTGGCGTTTTCGGGCGGACCAGCAACCCGGCTCGACCCGCTACAGTAAAATCAAGCCGTTGATAACCCTTCCAAGCGGAAACCGCAGGCGTCGCCGCCCGATAATCGATCATCAATTTCGCGGCCTCGGCCTCGGCTTGATCCAGCGGTAGTCCTTGCGGGATGCCAGGCCGGGTGTGGCGAGTCTGAGTTAGCCAAGCGAGCTTCAGCAATTGGCTACGGCGGCTCAGGATGGCAAGAGCGGCATTTTCCGGAGCGACAGGCGTGCCACCGAGTTTCAAGAGCGGCCAGAGTTGGTGGATGATCGAATCGGCAATGAACCGGTGGCCCTCTTCACCGGGGTGAATGCCGTCCCCTGCGTAAATAAATGGTGGATTGCGGGTTTTCTCTGCGGCGATCGCTTGTCGCAGATCGGTGCGGATGTCGATCACCTGCCAGCCAGCGGCGCGGCGGGAGACGAGCCATTTCGCGTAAGCGTCGAGCACGAGGTCGTAGCGGTTTGGATCGACCGCAGGCTTATCGACATTGTGAAGGGGAGGGGTGATGAAAATGATTTTACCGCCTTGGCTTTCAACCGCCGTTTTCAATTTCATGCTACCCTCCTGGAACGCCTTCATCCGAGTGGCATCGAGTGGCAGGTAGATCCCGTCGTTCATGCCATAGCAGGCGAGAACCAAGCTCGGCTTGAAGGCAGTAAGAATCCGCGACAGCCGCTCGTGGAGGCAGGGCCGAGGGAATTTCCCGCCGGCATGACCCTCTTCCGAGAGTCCGGAGACTGTTTCGCTGCTGAGGCCAAAGTTGACAATCTCCGCCGCGGCGAACTCCGGGCTCGCCCGCAGCGCCGCCTCAACCTGGGTCGCCCAACGGCCATCGTAAGTGATGCTGTCCCCCAAGATCGCGACCCGCGGCGGAGCAGCTTGAGCATGGAGCGCGAGCAGCAGCGGCGCGAACAAACGTATCAAAAAATAAATAGTACGGGTCATGAATTTAAGATTCTAAAACGGAATCCGCGAATCACAACTTTCATCAAAATAGGCCCCGACTGGCTAAGCCCGGAGCAAGATCCTGCCGAGCCCGCCGCAACAGCCTGGAGCCGATTCCTCTGAAAATTTACCAATCGGCTTGCCAAATCGGGCCACACCGGACTAGTCCCTCAACCCAGCGCCACTTAACGGCCAGATTTCACCATGGGAAAAACACTCATCATCGCCGAGAAACCCAGCGTCATGACCGACCTGAGCAAAGTCCTCACCAAGGTGCTCGGTAAATTCGAAAAAAACGGCTCCGGCCGCGATATTTTTTTCGAAAACGACACCGCCGTCATCACCTCCGCCGTGGGTCATTTAGTCGAGCTACGGATGCCGATGGGCCCAAACGGCAAAAAGCTACCTTGGAATTTTAGCGTCCTCCCCGCGATCCCCGACAAATTTGACCTCGATCCGATCCCCGACTCGGAAGCCCGCCTCAAGCAAGTTCTCAAGCTCGCCAAACGCAAAGACGTTGATCTCATCATCAACGCCTGCGACGCCGGCCGCGAGGGTGAGCTGATTTTCCGCTACATCATGGAAATCGGTGAGATTACCAAGCCGGTCAAACGCTTGTGGATGCAGTCAATGACCACCAATTCGATCCTCGGAGCTTGGGAAAATCTCCGCTCCGGCGAGTCGATGAAGCCGCTCGCCGATGCCGCGAAGTGCCGCTCCGAGTCGGATTGGCTGGTCGGTCTCAATGCCACCCGCGCGCTCACCTGCTTCAATTCCCGCCACGGCGGCTTCAATATCACCGCCGCTGGCCGGGTCCAGACACCAACGCTCGCGATCCTCGCCCAGCGCGAAGCGGAGATTCAAGCATTCCGGCCGACTTCGTATTTCGAGGTCCACGCCACCTTCGCGGTACAAGCCGGTGAATACCTCGGGAAATGGATCGATGAATCTTGGAAAAAGGATGAGTCCAAGCCGCTGTCTAAGCCTGAGCGGCTCTGGGACCCGCTCACCGCCGAGACAATTCAAGCACGTTGCCATGGCCAAACCGGCACGGTTTCCGAGGAAAAAAAGGCCCAGTCGCAGATTTCCCCGCAGCTTTACGATCTCACCACCTTGCAGCGTGAAGCCCCATTTTCCGCCAAGGGCACTCTCCAGATTGCCCAAGCGCTTTATGAGAAGCACAAGATGATCACCTACCCGCGGACCGATTCACGGTATTTGCCGGAGGATTACACCGGCAATGTCCGTGAGACGATGCAAGACATCGGCAACAGCGAACTCGACGTCGCAAAATACGCCAAAGCCGTGCTCCACGGCAGCGACGACAAAGGCCCGCGCCTTCACAAATCCCGCCGGGTTTTCGACAGCAAAAAAGTCTCGGATCACTTTGCGATCATCCCGACCGGCAAGTTTTCCAAACTCAGTGAAGCCGAGCAAAAGCTTTACGACATGATCGTCAAGCGCTTCATCGCGGTATTCTATCCGTCCGCCGAGTTCGAACAAACCACCCGCCTGACCCACATCAAGCAGGACTGTTTTAAGACCGAAGGCCGCATTTTGGTCAAACCCGGCTGGCTGGAAGTTTACGGTCGCCGCCCCGGGGTCGCCGCCGGTAAGGACGAGCTCTGCTCAGTCAAGGCTGGGGAATCCGCCCACGCCGATCCGGTGGAAGTTCTCGCTGAGGAGACTAAACCACCCGCCCGGATGACCGAATCCACGCTGCTTTCAGCGATGGAAGGAGCCGGCAAACTCATTGACGATGAAGCGTTGCGCGAAGCCATGGCCGAGCGCGGCCTCGGCACTCCCGCCACCCGCGCCGCCACCATCGAAGGTCTGATCTCTCAAAAATACCTCGCCCGTGAAGGTCGCGAGTTGTTTGTTTCCGGCAGCGGCATGCGCTTGATTTCGCTGGTCCGCGAGATGGAGATCGAGGGGCTTTACTCGCCAAAACTCACCGGCGACTGGGAATTCAAACTCCGTCAAATGGAGCAAGGCCTGCTCCAACGTGGCGATTTCATGAAGGAGATCATCTCCTACACCAACGAAATCTGCAGCAAAGCCCGCCAATCTGCCGACTTGGCAAAAAGCGAGGTTTTCGCCGACCTCAGAGTCACCTGCCCGACTTGCGGTGCACTTTCACTCAAGCAAACCGAGGCCACTTACGAGTGCCGCGAGCCGGAGTGCAAATTCAAGGCTAAAAAACACATCGCCGGCCGCCTGCTCAGCGAGGAGGAAGCGATTCAGCTCTTCACCACCAAGCACGTTGGCCCACTCACCGGATTCCGCTCGAAGTTCAATAAACCCTTTGACGCCGCGCTCGAAATGGACGCCAAGTTCAAGATCAACTTCGTCTTCGAAGGCGACGACCGCGACGGCCCACCCGAGCTCACCGAGGAGCAGATCATCGGCGAGGCGAAAACCGAGGACGGCAAATCCTACAAAGTTTACGCCACCGACAAAGCTTACCACGTTCCGGAAATTGTCACCAAAAAGGACCCACACGGTATCCGTATCGGCAAATCGATCCTTCAGTGCGAAATCCCCGGTGACCAGATGCTCAAGCTCATCGCAACCGGCAAGACCGACGTCCTCAAAGGCTTCGTCTCCAACCGCACCAAGCGCAAGTTTGATGCCCACCTCACCTTCGACACCTCCGACGGTAAAATCGGCTTCGACTTCCCACCTCGCCCGGTGAAAAAAGTCGCCGCCAAAAAAACTGCCAAGACCAAAGAGCCGTAACTTCTTTGTCTCGGAGCGCGTTCACTCAGAATGCTGCGGGACGGCAGACATTCTGTCCGCAGTCCTTGGTCCCAGCAGGGCGACCCAAATATCGACCGGTGATCGGCGTGACAGGGATGACCCGGTTTTCGGAGATTGTAGCCGATCTCGGGAAAATATCTCCGGGTTGCAAGGGTTTGGTAAAACTCCAGAACCCGTGGTGCCGAACAGTCCGAGGATTATTTACGTTCCGATTGCTTGACCGACGCAAGGAGTGCGGTGAGCAGCGCCCGGTTTTTGACAACACCGTCACCTTCGCCGTGAGCGCAAATCATGAAGACTTTACCCTCGACCGCGAAAAGATAGACCTCAGCATTGGACGGATCTGAATCATCGGCTTCTTCGCCAGTGCCGGTGAGTTGTTTGGCTGCGGCATCGGCCACGCGAATCGCTTTGCTTTCACTAACCTTGAACTCGGTGACTTGACTCTTGATGAGCTCTGCCACTTGCTTCGCAGCTTCATCCACCGAAGATTGGCGAAGTGCCCAAACTTGGATGTGGACACCCGATTTGGGGATCTCGATGGTGATCATACCGTCTTTGGCGAGATGGGTTTTCCAGCCTTCGGCAAGCTGGAGCGTTATGGCGAGCTTGTTGTCTGCGGAAGGCACAGTTAGGGGCGTGGTGTGATCCGCGGCACTGGCGGCACAGCACATTCCAGCAAGTAAGAGGGCAATAAGGGATTTACGCATGGTGATAATTGATGGGATAGGCATTGAATGACTTGAGTTGCCTAGACTCACAAGGCCAATTAAGGCCAATTGTCCCGCGAATTTAGGTAGGCCATGAGCTCAATCACTTACGGATCAGCGAGAGAGCGCTTGGATGAGTTGTTTGGCCTCGGTAAAATCGGGGCGGAGTTGGAGGGCACGGGCGGCAGCGGCGAGCGCGTCTTGATTTTGGCCGAGACGGGCATGAATGGTGGCGCGGGCATAGGGGATCGCGGAGTCGCTGGGGTCCGCGGATTCGCCTTGGCGGAGGGCGGTGATGGCGGCTTGGGCTTGGTTCATGCCGCTGCGAGCCAGCCCGAGATTGTACCAAGCGCGGGCGTAAGTGGGATCCAGTTTTACGGTGGTTTCAAGCGCCGCGACGACCTCGGCCGGGGAGCCGGTTTCACCGAGGGCGAGGGCGAGTTTGTAGGAATACTCGGGATTTTCTGGATCGAGGCGAACGGCTTCCTTGAAGGAACTTAGAGCTGCTTGGGAATCCCCGCTGGTGTTGAGTAAGATCCCGAGGTCGTGATGGAAAGGCGGAGAGTTTGGGTCCCATTGGATGGCCTTGCGCATCTGGCGAATGGCTCCGGGGGTGTCACCGCGGAAGAAGGCAAATTGACTGAGCTGCATCCGGCCAGTGGGTTGGTCGGCATTGAGGTCGAGCATGTGGACGAGCTCGCGGCCAGCTCGTAAGCTGAGGTCGAGGGTATCACAGAGTGCCCAAGCGGCGGCGATCCGGACTGAGCGAGCGGGGTCGTCGAGCAGGGTTTGGAGGGCGTGGCGGATTTCGGGGTGATCGGATTTCACCAAATTGCCTAAAATACGGGTGGCAGCCTCGCGGACGAGCGGACTGGGGTGAGTGATTTGACTGAGCAGCGCTTGGGCGACGGCGGGCTCGTTCACCCAAGGTTCGAGCAGGCGGCAGGCGCTGGCTTTCCAGATCGGGGACTCATCGCTGGCGAGCAACTTGATGAGTCCCGCGCGGGCAGAGGGATCACGGCGGCGGGCCTTGGCGATGATTAGGGCTCGGGTCCGCGAGGGCCGGTCGGGCTTTTCCCCATAGAATTTTTGATTCGCGGCGATTGCCCAGGCCGCATCTTTGTCGCTGTGGCAACGGTTACAGGCGTTAGGGACTTGAAATTCTTGGGTAAGTTTGGGGTCGGGGATGCTGAAACTGTGGTCATGGCGGGGGTCGCGCTGCATGTAAGTGGTGACTGGCATGTGGCAGGAAACGCATTGGTTGCCAGTGCTGTCGGTGCCGTGGTGGCTGTGAGCCTCAGGATTAATGACCGGAGCGGTGGGGAAATCGCTGCGGCCGCCAGCGTGGCAGTTCATACAAAGTGGATTGCCGGCGACCCGTAGCTTGTTGGAATGGGGGTCATGACAGTCGGCACAACGGACCCCAGCATGCTGCATCCGGCTGGACATGAAACTGGTGAATTCGTAGTTTTCGTCGTGGATTTGGCCGTCTGGATAGAAGGTCTCAGTTTCGTCGGTGAGGGTGAGGCTGAAGTGGTCGTAAAACGATTCTCCGGGGATAAGGTCGCCGGTGAGTTCGGAGCGGCGAGCGTGGCAGGCCGCGCAGGTTTCCATGACTTGGTCGCGGTTGGGTTTAGAAAGAGTGGGGTCTTTTGAATGAATGAGCGGAGATTTTTCCTGCCACTCGACGTGGGCTTTCATTGGGCCGTGGCAGGCCTCGCAACCGACGCTCATTTCGGCCATTTTGGTGTGGTAGCTGTTGGTTTGGGGCTCGTAATTTTTGCGGAGGCGGGTGTTGTGGCAGGCGGCGCACATGGCGTTCCAGTTCATCCCTTGGCCGGTCCAGTGGCCCCAGTCGCCGGGGGCGCGCGCGTCGTCATTGCCGTAAACGTCGAACCATTCGTTTTTCTTGGGATCCAGGGTGACATCGCAAGTTTGGAGTCGGCCGCCGGGCGCGGGGATCAAGAACTGGCGCAGGGGCTCGTTGCCGATGACTCTTACGACTGGGTAGGCATGGCGTTTTTGATCGAGACCGAGGGTCAGAATTTTCGCCAGGCCGTCGGCATCGACGAAGGCCTCGGAGGTGTCTTTGCCGTGGACGAGGGTTTGTTTGGGTGAAAACGCGGAATGATCTTGGTCCTTACTGACCACTCGCTCAGCGCGACCGTGGTTGGATTGATGCCATTTCTCAAAGGCCGCAGGATGGCATTTTTTACAGCTTTCAGAACCGGCATATTTTGCGTGGACCGCATCTTCGGGGGCGAGGATCGGGGCAGTTGGCTCGGCGGTGACCACCGGCTTAGGCGGTGGTGAGGGGCGTTGGCGGCAGCCGCCTAAAACGCCAGCAAGGGCGGTGAGGAAGAAAAGGATGCAGACGATGGGTTTTTGCGGAAAGCTCATGATCTTGCGGATGGTGAAATAGGCCGCGGACATCCTTGTCTGCGAGGCCAATGTGGAGAGGTCAGAGAGCCTGAAAAGGGGCTTTCATTGGCCGATGGACTGAAATGTCGATTCTTCCTTATTTTTGACGTTGGAGGAACAGGTCGATGCCATCGACGAGGGCAAGCCAACTGGCTTCAATGATGTTGTCAGAAACACCGACGGTGCCCCATGTCGATTCACCATCGGTGGAAAGGATCAACACCCGGGTTTTGGCGGCGGTGGCATCGTGACCGTCAAGAATACGGACTTTGTAGTCGACGAGCGAGACGCCAGCGATTTTCGGATAGAATGGTAGCAAGGACTTACGCAATGCCAGGTCGAGCGAGTGGATGACGCCGTGGCCTTCCGCGACGTTGAATTCGGAGGTGCCATCGACGGTGAGTTTGACGGTGGCTTGGCAGACCGGCGGGTGGCCATCGCGGTATTGGCGGAAGCTGGTGTGGTATTCGCTGATTTCGAAGGTTTTCAGGTAGCTTCCAAGTTCGCGGCGGATGAGGAGCTCTAAGGAACCACCGGCGGCTTCGTAGGAGTAGCCGTCATTTTCCAACTGCTTGATCCGCTGTAAGATCAAGCTGGCTGCGGGCGAGCCTTTGGCCAGCGGAATCCCGAGTTCGGCGGCTTTGACTAGGATATTCGACTGGCCGCTGAGTTCGGAAACGAGGATGTTTTGACTGTTGCCGACACTGCTGGGGACGATGTGTTCGTAGCTACGAGCGAGTTTCTGCACGGCATTAACGTGCATCCCGCCTTTGTGGGCGAAGGCGGTGCGGCCGATGAAGGCGGCGCGGGCAAAGTGAGGGTTGTTGGAAATGTCATCCACGAAATACGAGAGGTCGCGCAGTTGTTCGAGGTGCGGGACCACCGGGATGTTCATTTTGAGCTGAAGAATCGGGATGATGGAGGTGAGGTTGCAATTTCCGGTACGTTCGCCGTAGCCGTTGATGGTGCCTTGGACTTGGGTCGCTCCAGCTTGAACGGCGGCGATGGCATTGGCGACGGCGAGCTCGCAATCGTTGTGCGTGTGAATGCCGATGGGAGTGCCGGGGAGCTGTTGTTTGACGGCCAAGCAGATCGCCATGATTTCGGCGGGAAGGGTGCCGCCGTTGGTGTCGCATAAGACGAGGCAAGTCGCGCCGCCGTCAGCTGCGGCTTGCAAGGTCGCCAGGGCGTGGGTCGGCGAATCTTTATAACCGTCGAAAAAGTGCTCGGCGTCATAAATCACTTCGCGGCCGTGGCTGACTAAGTGAGCGACGGTGTCGCGGATCATCGCTTGGTTTTCCTCGACGCTGGTGCGCAAGACTTCGGTGACTTGGAGCTCCCAGCTTTTACCAAAAATCGTGACTACCGGGGTTTCAGCTTCAAGCAACAGCCGGACTTGGGGGTCTTCAGCGACTGCAATGTCGGCGCGGCGGGTCGAACCAAAAGCGGCGAGCTTGGCGTGACTGAGCTTGAGGTTTTTGGCCTCGCGAAAAAATTCGATGTCTTTGGGATTCGAGCCCGGCCAGCCGCCTTCGATGTAGTCGATGCCAAACTCGTCCAAGCGTTTGGCGATTTGTAGCTTATCGAGGCCAGATAATTGAAAGCCTTCACCCTGGGTGCCATCACGCAGGGTTGTGTCATAGAGAAATACGGATTGAGTCGTCATCACCAAAGAGCTGCAACCTAGTGACCGACGGGCGGATGGGCAAGGACGAAGGGGGGGGGCGGATCGCCGCAGCAGCCAGAACTCCAGATCGGTCTCCCCGGGTCTTTTTTCCCTATCTCCAGAGCTTCAAGGTGAGGACTAGGAGGTCTAACACCATCGAATACAAGATCGGCGAAATTTTTCCGCGATCAAAAACTGCATCCCGTCCGTTTTCTCCCAGCGTGGCAAGGGGTGGGGAGGCGCTGCTGGGTAAGCTCTGCGACTTGATCAATAACATCGCATTTAAAAGGAGTGACACTGTCGCCGAATCGCAAACCCAACTTGTAGCAATGGGAAATCCTTAGGGCAAGCCACTCGGGTGCGTCGGCGAGGCTGAAGACGGTGAAGCCTCTGGCGAGCTTAGTTTCGGCCCAC
>JAYWAR010000255.1:0-13030 GCA_043782285.1 Akkermansiaceae bacterium
GTGATATTTTTGTTTCCTGAGAAGACAAACCATTTGAAATCAACGTTTTAAATGATTTCAACGACAACGCCAGCAAGTCTAAATTTCGTTCTAGAGAGCTCTTTCGCTGCGAATTCCGCAGACCCTGAGAGCAATTCCGCAAACCCAAGCGCCACACTCGCCATACTCATCACCTGCGCGGCGCTTGCTTCATTCGAGTGCAAAAGCTGGCAAACAAGATTACCGCTTCATGGTCTCAGGCCTAATCGCCCATGTTTGACCTTGGAAAACTCGCTGATGCCACCATGCTGCTGCTGATGACAAATCTTGTTCGTGTTGAACCAATCGCACTTCTACCGACCCAAGCAGGATGCGCTGTTTTTTTAGGAAACGGCACAAAAGCGATTGTATTTTACATCGATCCCAGCGTCGGAGCTTCGATCAATGCTTCGTTAAGCGGGCAATCGCCAGCACGCCCTTTGACCCATGATTTGTTTTTACTGACGCTAAAAACTTTTGGAGCAAGCGTCTCTCGAGCAGTAATTGTGCGGAAGGAGCAAGATGTTTATTATGCTCGGCTCATCCTAGATGCCGAAAATGAGATTATGGAACGAAAAATCGTCGAACTTGATGCACGACCATCCGACTGCTTGGCATTAGCAGTACGTTGCGGGGCACCTTTTTATGTAGTGAAAGAACTTTGGGAAAGTCTCGAAGACATGAGTGGAGTGCTCGATGACATGCGCAAAGATCACGATGCGGGCGAGGGTCCTATAGATTTGGGCGTGCTCTGAGTTTTTGAGAATCTCCCCTTGCGGCAGTCGCAAGGGGTTCTAAGATCAAAATCTATGGTAACGATAGCCGCTCCTTCACTTCCTGCATATTTCCACGAAGAGATTTTGCTTCATCCGGAAAATCGTGAATTTCCTGCATTTGACCTTGTTCGACTCCTGGGTACGGTCTTCGAGCCAACTCAAGGTTGTCGAGTTTGTATTCTTATCGATTTCAATGAGCCACAGCAATTTATTAAAGATTATGCCTTTCTAAATGAGACTGGCTTTCCAGTACAGAAGAATGCTCACAAGCACTTTTATCTCGGACTAAAGAATGGGGCTCTTGATGATCTTGGCATGAGCGGCGGTGAAATGTTCGCTTATCGCTGCACTCAAGGCTCAAATCTTGATCTCGCGGACGAGGTTTGGGACACGCAGGGACGACTTTTATCGCTAGATGCTGATATCTATGCAAATTATGATCTGATTTTATGTATTTCAACATTTTCTGCTACCGCGCCACTAACCGCCAAATGCAAGCAATTTGGTTTTCGCGGTGCGACGCTTCATGGTCTCAATGACGTGATTCTCAACTCCGGTCTTGCAGTGGACTACCACGAAGTCTCGGAAGATACTGAGCGGCTGCGGCTGGCACTGACTGGCGCAGATTCAATTGAAATTGATTTCGCGCTTGAGGACGGCAAAATTCTAACTGCATGGCTTGGGCTAGACGGCCAAGTGGCTCAAAAATCTCACGGTCTCTGTTTGGGGAAAACTCCCGATATCGCCAATCTTCCAGCAGGTGAGGTTTACTTCGTACCAGCAGATGCGCGTGGTCAATTTCCCATGAAATATGAAGATGGCACCCTAGGCGTACTTGAAGTAATAAATCGTTGTATTATCCATTCCACTTTGATTCAGGGAGACCAGGCAATCATTGACGCCCACAACGCACGCCTTGCTGATGATCCGATGACAGGAACTCTTGGCGAACTCGGTTTTGGCACTCAAGTTTTACCGGTTTCGTTTGCCGATATCCAAGATGAAAAAGTTCTTGGTACCTGTCATCTTGCTACTGGACGCGATGATCATCTTGGAGGTGATATTTTACCGAACATGTTTAAAAAGCATGAAAATTCGACTCACGACGATATTCTTTTCGCCCCACACAAAACTCCTAATTTCAACATTTCCCAAGTTCGGATGTATCGTGGAACTCAACGTGAAATCCTTATCGAGAACTTTAAACCTGCGCGCTATTTGATCGATGCGCTGGCTGCTAACCGCTAAAATTGAAGGAGTTTGAATAGTTTTGTGAATAGGCTGCTGGTTTATTCCAGCGGTCTATTTATTTTTGAGTGTTCAGCAATGAAAATTTCATCCGCCGTCCAAAAATGCCATATTTAGGCGCAAACAGCAGCGTACAACCAAATAACAACGCCTGAACTAGGACAATACAGGCAGCAGTAGAGCCATCAATATGGTAACTTATTAAAATCCCGATCCCAGTAGAGCCGACGGCTGAGAAGACGGCGATTATAAGCATCCGATCAAACTTATCAGTCCAAAGATGGGCAATACTGCCCGGCGTGACTAACATGGCGACAACCAAGATAATTCCGACGGCCTGAAGCGAAACAACGATGGCCAGCGATAACAAGCCAAGCAGCAAATAATTGAGAAACCGGTCAGGCAACGCCATCACCCTCGCTTGGCCAGGGTCAAAGCAAATAAGCAGCAAGTCGCGACGCAAAGCCAGAGTCACACCCAGCACCAGAGTTCCTAGCGCAAGCGTTTGCCATACTTGAGCATGGGAGATCCCAAGGATGTTCCCAACCAAAATGTGATCGAGATGCATATCTGAAGTTGTGCGACTGAAGAGTACTAGACCAAAGGCAAATAATCCCGTGAATACTACTCCCATCACTGTGTCCTCTTTAATTCTGCTGTGCTGTTTGATAAAGCTAGTACTCACCGCGCAGAACAATCCCGCGACAAAAGCTCCAACCGCCAAAGGCAAACCGATGATGTAAGCGAGCACGATTCCTGGCAACACCGCATGAGAAACCGCATCTCCCATCAGTGACCAGCCTTTGAGAATCAAAAAACAAGAAAGAACTGCGCACATCGTCGCAACGAGCACACCCACTAACAATGCATCACGCATAAAAGCGTATTGTAGAGGTTCAAATAATCCAGTCATGTTGCAGGTGAGGTTGGTGTGGAACTCAAGCGAATGCGGCGCTTAGCCGCTAAAATTCCGTGTTTAGGAGCGAACACAAATGCCGCGAGGAAAACGAGAGTTTGAAGCGTAACGATGCAACCCCCAGTCGCACCGTTGAAATAATAACTGATATAAGCTCCAACTAACGAAGTAAGCATTCCAGTTGCGGATGACAGCCAGAGCATTTTGCCAAATCGATCGGTTAGTAGATAGGCTGTGGCACCTGGCGTAACCAGCATCGCAACCACTAGACAGGCACCCACCGCTTGCAAAGCCGCAACCGCGGTGGCGGCAAGTAGCGCCAGCAAGGTGACATGAAGCAACCCGGCGCGGAGACCTAAAGTCCGAGCTTGATTCGCATCAAAACAAAATAACATCAGATCCTTCCATTTTAGACCAAGCACTAACAAAGTCACAATACTGATGGCGAGAACCTGCCAGATATCGGGATCGGAAATACCTAGAATATTTCCGAGAAGAATCACTTTCAAGTCCACTCGTGCGGGGAACAGCGAAATCAATAACAGGCCCAACGCGAAGTAAGCCGTGAAGACAATCCCGATTGTGGCATCCTCCCGAATCCGACTTTTCGCTTTAATAAACGCCATGGTAGCTGCCGCTAACAACCCAGCAGCGAAAGCGCCTACCGCGAACGGCAACCCGAGAATGTAAGCGAGCGCTACGCCAGGGACCACTGCGTGCGACAGCGCATCGCCCATCAACGACCAGCCTTTGAGAGTCACGAAAGACGATAGAAAGCCACAAACACCGCCAATCAGCGCACTAACCCAAATCGCCCGCAGCATGTAGTCGTAGTGAACCGGAGTCAGCAGGAAATGGCTCAAATCATTCATGTTGTTCGGATCGGTGTTTCAACAACTCTTCATGCTCGCCGCGATCTTTGTATTCGAGATGGCCATCTTTACCGAAAATCAGCGGTCGCTCATCGTCTGTCAGAATTCTTACCGTTACCCCATCATGATCTTGAATTGTGGACTGGTCGAACTTGAACTGCCGCAACACGCCACCGAAAGCAGCAGCGAGATTCTGCTCAGTAAACACTTGGGCTGTAGGACCGTAGGCAAGCACCGTCCGATTAATCAGTACCACCTGATCACAAAATTCAGGGACACTTCCTAAGTTGTGAGTGGAGACCAGAATAATGCAGCCGTCCGCCCGCAGTTCTCGAAGCAACGTAATGATTGCTTCTTCAGTTTTCACATCGACACCGGTGAATGGTTCGTCGAGCAAGATTACACGACCACCTTGCGCCAGCGCCCGGGCGAGGAAAACGCGCTTTTTTTGGCCACCGCTGAGCTCGCCAATCTGGCGATCTTTAAAATCCCACATTGAGACTCGGCGCAAACTTTCCTCGACCTTGGCCTTGTCAAGCGCTCTTGGGATACGCAAAAAATTCATCGCGCCGTAGCGACCCATCATCGTCACATCCCACACACTCACCGGAAATTGCCAGTCCACTTCCTCAGCCTGCGGCACATAGGCGACAAGGTGTTGTTTAAGTACCGTGCGAACGGGAAGATCGTTAATTTTCACAGTTCCTTGCTTAGGCGTCACAAAGCCCATGATGCTCTTGAATAGCGTCGACTTACCGCTTCCATTAATTCCCACTAGGGCACAAATCGTCCCACCTTCGAGACAGAACGAAGTGTCGTGCAAGGCAAGGTGACCATTGGCATAAGCTACCGATACCCCCACGACCGCGAGGCGGGGTGGTGTTTGAGGTATGATTGGATCAGGAATCATGGTTGAGAGAAGAACCCTTTCATAATCGTATCAGCGTTAGTTTCTAGCAATTTTAAATATGTTGGTGCTGGGCCATCAGTATTTGTCAAAGAGTCAACAAATAGCACCCCACCATAACGGGCACCGGTTTCCTTAGCAACTTGCCGGGCGGGTTTATCACTGACCGTACTTTCAGAAAAAACGACAGGGATCCGATTCGCCCGCACACAATCAATCACCTGCCGAACTTGCTGTGGAGTGCCTTGAGCATCCGCATTGATTGGCCACAAATAGAGCGGTTTGAGACCGTAATTGGCGCAGAGGTAAGAAAATGCACCTTCACTACTCACTAACCAGCGTTGCTCTTCGGGGATAGCGGCCAGCTTCTGGCGGATCGGTTGGTCAAGAGCTTGGATTTTTGCGGTATAGATAGCAGCATTCGTGGTATAAGTATCCTTATTCGCAGGATCCATTTTCACCAGTGCCCGCCGGATATTTTCCACATAGATAACGGCATTGGCGGGAGACATCCAAGCGTGAGGATTTGGCTTGGCAGTGTAGGGCCCCTCGGTGATTCCCATCGGCGTGATTCCCTCGGTCAGCACCGCACCCGGGACATTTTTGACGTTGGTGAAAAATTTTTCAAACCAGAGTTCGAGATTCATTCCATTCCATAATACCAGATCCGCACTCTGCGCTTTCACAACGTCTTTCGGTGTCGGCTCATAGCCGTGGATTTCCGCGCCTGGCTTGGTGATCGACTCCACCTCCGCCGCCGTGCCAGCAACCTCACGCGCCATATCGGCGATGATGGTAAAACTAGTAACCACGCGTTTTTTCCCCGAAGAGCCTGGCTTTTTTGCATCACTGCAGCCCACCCCAAACAGCACCCACAAGCTCACCGCGATTGTCCAAATGCGGCCCAGAGCACAACTGCGATTCATTGAGCCATTTAAACTAAATTTCATATTTGCTTCAATGTAGAATTTTAGATGAGCCTAAATTTGCGCTCAAAACTTAGTACTCATTCCCAAGAATGGCGAGAAATCCACCGACGCGCGGGTAAGACCGACTCGGATTCCGCCGTCGAGTTGCCAAGTTGGGCTTAACAGCCAAGTAATACCCGTGTTGAGATAAGCTTCCAAATCTGCCGAGGATTCGGCACTGGACACCCTCACCCACTCGAAAAAAACCCCAACTTGCTCTGTTAGAGCGTGGCTGGTTGTTGCTGAAGTCAAGCCGACCAAGTGGTAGCCGTGAGCCTCGTTAGCCACCAAATCCAGCTCCCCCATCACCGTAAAAGACCAACCAGCCGGCCCCGCGAAAGCGAAAGGAACAATTAGACCGCCTTCGCAAGCATCACTACCTAGATCTCCAGCTGAAGTCGGTAATTGAATAAAAGGCATCACCGCTAGGGCAGTCGAACCTTCGTCATTGCCCCAAAAATTCCGTTTTACTCGGACCTGTAAGTCGCCAAAACCTTCTTCCCCGTGACGAACCTGAGTGTAAAACGGCGTCACCAGCTGCAAATCCGTCAAAGTATTCAGCCCGATTTTGGCATTCAATTGGCCGAAGGACCAATCTTGATAATTACCATTGCGAGTCAATGCCCCAATTTCCATTTCAAATTGAAAATGCCCAGCATCGACGGTGTAAGGGCTTTCCGTGGTATCTGGTCGGTCCGTGCTCAGCGGCCGGAGCTCTGCCGCCGAGCAAAGACCAATTCCGCAAGCCGCGACCGCGAACTTTATGTAAATGACGATAAATGAAGAGTTATTCATGGAAGGCCCATAAATTAGTCTAGGCTAATTTTAATCCGCAAGGCTAATTCCTCCAAAAGTGATTTGCCGAGGAAATAGCCAACAATTAATGGGTCAGGGAAATAGTTTGTTCGGTTGAGCCAATGGTACATTCCCAAGCTCCATTTAAGGTCGGCATCCATAATTGCAGGATCAGAGGATCGGAGTTCGGTCTCAAATATTTGCATGAGTTCAAAGTAATGGAAACTTTCTCAATCCTGTACATCCGTGATTTGCACGAACTCCGCCAACTCTTTTCCACTACCCGGCGAGCAGACTTTTTTCGAGTCCGGTGAGCTCCTTTTCTTTCAGACTGTCGCGAAGGTCGATCCACTGCTGGCCATCGAGAACCCATTGAATGGCGTGAGGCACGTCGAAAAATCTGCCGTCACGACTCGCTAGTAGATGAAAATTTAGGTGACCCTCCGCGATCATATAAACGGATTTACCACCCGTACGCCGCCATAGTCTTGGCCATGATTCAAGTTTTCGGTCAGTAACTCGTGCGCACCGCTGATTTTAGCCGCGGCAAGAATCATAGCATCCCATAACGATACTTGCCATCGAGGCTGAAGCGAACGACCAAGGCGAAAAATCGCGAGATTATTGTCGATGACTGGCCAGTGAGAAAAATCTGCAATGAGAAAAGAGGCTTCTTTTACAGAATGACCCTTGCAGATGAAATTAACGTGAAACTCTTGAAGCACCTGCACACTAATCGCGGTAAAGCCGGGTCGAATCCAAGCTTGTTGAATCAAGGATTGCGCGATGAGCCGTTTTTCAGGTGCATCTAAGTCATAGGCGCAAAGCAGGACGTTGGTGTCTAAAAAGCGTTCAGCGGGCATGGGCTTGATGGCGGGTAAAAGCTTGACCACCGAGATGATAACCTTGGCGAAGACGGGCAAGTGCTCCCACTGGTGGCACTGCGGAAATTTCTCGATGCAAAATTATTCCTAAGCCTCTGATGATGAAATTTATAATAGTAATACCATGGCACGCAGCAATGGTTTTAGTACGCACCAAAAAACCCTCGGGTGGATTTAAGACCATTTTCATTAAATCCTAGAATGAATCATTTGAATCCAATGTCAAGAATTGAGCATTGCAGAGTCGGCGACTGTGGGTTTGGGATATTGGCGAACGAGTAATGACCCGGAAGTTTCCCGGCTGTTGGATCATAAATGGTTACAAACCCGTGCCGCCGCTGTTGAGAGCGAGTTGAACCGCATTTTTCAAACCCTTACCCGCCGCCAAGGTCGCCGCCCATCTCCATAAAATATGGTGCCTGTTCAAGAAAACCCCACTTTCTAAGAAATCCCTAACGTTGATATGGCCGCTTCAAACAACAATTTTTCCTTGTGAGTCAGGCGATGGCCGATGCTGCGATTGCCAACTTTCCCCCGGGTCGGCATTCCACGGCTCAATCGCTCGACATCATCTTTTTTAGGTCATTGCGTAGTTTTTAAAATCCTATTGATATCTCCATCGGAGCTCGGGATCCGCCGGTTCAAGTCAATTACTTCGGGTCGTAAACCAGCCGAAATCCAAGGTCGGGGCGACGCAACGAACGGCTGGCAATCCACTCGCGAGTAAGGGCATTGCTGCCAATTTTCAAATTCGAGCCGCCAATGATAACCCAAAGGCGTTCGCCAAGTGGATTTGCCGGGTTGGTGGCGAATTCTGAAGTCCATTCACACACCGAACCCGCCATTCCGATGAGACCCGTAGGGGTACGGTCGGCAACTTGCGATGTCACCGGGGCCCACGGTCCCGGCTGGATCGTAGCAGCCGATTCGAGTCCGACGTTAAGTGCCGCAAACCACTGATTCTGAGAGGGTAGTCGAGCTTTTTTCCACTCGGCGTAAGCACTCGCGTCCCACCAGTCGACACCAATCACCGGTGAGTCGAGAGTCACTGGCTGATTTTGCCAAGTCCCATTTGCCTTGGCTGTGGCAAACAAGGCAGGCCAATTATCCGGCTCATGCGAAGTTTTCTCGGACACTTGGCCCTCGAAATCAAAAGCTGCTTGCTGACCTTCTTTGGCCAAGGTCGCTAAGGTTTCAAGAAATGCGGCGTATTGGCCGATCGTGACTTCATGGGCAGAGATTTGGAAAGCAGCCAACATTTCCTCGGCACCATCGGGGGTGGGATGTTTTCCCGCAGCAACGGTGAGCGCAGTCGGCAAATTTACTCGCTGCACGCTCGGCGGTATGGGCTGATGCCTTTTTAGTGCAAAAATGAAGATAATTCCCGCAATCAGCAACAGTGCGGTGGCGCTGAAGATGAGTCCGAGCACTGACTTTTGAGGAGCGCTGACTTCGGTTCGAGTCGCCGTAAGTATCGACGGGGAATCCGTGAGCTGATGCTCGATTTGCAAACAAAAATCCCGGATTTGAGCCCAGCTGATCGGAGCCTCAAGAGCCTCACCGCGCATCCAACTCAGCAAAACTAGCATCCGAGTCGTTCCGGGCTGAGCGATCGCGACGAGATTAAGCAGCGCGTTACCGAGATAAACCACATCTTGTAGCGATTGGCTCGGCTCGCGCGGGCCGGCGATAGCCAGATTTTTTAAGCGAATCACCGCGTGTTGATCGACGTGAATCGCGTCCAAGCTAAGTGCTGAAGTGGCGTGGTTGAGGGTTTCGTGCTGTAAGTTTGCTTCAGCAACGCGTCGCAAAAGGTGAGAGAGCTCGACTGCGCGGAAGGGCTGCTGGTTGGCGTCCCGTTGTTTAAGAGTCACTCCGGGCAGCAGTTCGTGGGCGTAAAAACACTGGTCGGAGGTTGCCACCGCTTCATAGATCGAACCAATTAAGGGGTGATCTACCGAAGCCTTAACTCGAATATCGGCGAGAAAGACTTCGCGGTGGGCGGGTTCTTCTGACAACAACTCGTCAACCAAAACCAGTCGCGCCACGGAGATTTGCTCAGCCAACCACGTCCGTGAAATGGAATTTTCGGTGAGCAATTCTTTCAGTCGATACTCACCGAGTTGGTACTCTTGGGAATCAGAATTCATGAGTGGTGGGGCAATCACTTGCGCGGTAAGGGTGGCAATAAAGGCAAATTCGGATCAAATCCGGGCGGTGGTGAGTCTTGGAAATCTGGTAGCAAAGGCTCGCCGGAGTTGTTACCTAGGGTTTTAGACATTCTCGAAGCGAGGTGCCGTGGCCAAGCTTGGACGTCGAGGACCTCGTTCTCATAAAGCAAGGTCACCACTTGACCGTAATAGCTGCGCTCCCCGAAAAGATGCTCGGTCTGGCTGTCCTGTGAGGGAATTACGTAAGTCATTTGCAAGCTTTCCTCGTCGCCCACCCACTTAAAAGGTAGTAAATTCCATTTTTCGGTTACCCATGAATTGTCTTCAAGTTGAACGATCTCGTCTTTTGCCGTCTGGTTGAAAAATGTCACGGAAACCGTAATTTTCGCGATCTCGATTTCCGCTTCGGGCGCCTTCTGCAAAGGAATCGTGAGAATGACTTGTTGTCCATGATCCCCGTTGGGGTTGTTAAAAATTCGGATTCGGCCGAGTGCCAGTTTACCGCGCATCACATCTGGCGGTTTAATTCCGTCACGTAGCTTTGCTGCCGCCAGTTCATAGAGCGAGCCAGCGCCAGAAACTCCCATTCTTAAGACTTTTTCGTAATAATCCGAAGCCGTGACAAACACGCCCATCTGCTCATGAACCAAACCTAGCTCGTAGTTCACGCTTGGGTCATCGCCAAATAGAGACAGCGCCTCATTCAGCTTGACGATCGCGAGCCCCATGTCACCTGCAACCCGTGCTTGGCGAGCTTCTTTAACCAAGCGCTCGGCATGTGGATCACCGACCTGCGGCGTACTGAGCGGCAAAGGTGCTGGCAAAGAGGCTGCGGCAGTTGATGTCAGCGCTTCCAAAGGAGGCCGAACCACCACTGGAGATGGGTGATTTGGCTCAGTTCCTGGGCTTGGAACCCGCATCACCACCACTTTGGGAACTTCCCGGATCACTGTCCGCACCTCACGCGAAGCCTCAAAACGTGTTGCCAGCGCCAAGCCCGTTACCAACAACTGTGAAAATGCCAACAGTGCCAAAGTCCAACAACAAATCGTAAAGACCGGCAGTGAGGATGGTTTTTCAAATCCCATCTCCGCAAGATGCCGCTCTGGTAAGGCCTTGTCAATCCGCGCGAATGCAAGTCTCCGTAATGATTTTCACTGATAAATCTGAAATTATTTTGCGTAAAACTATCTTAAAATTCCCTCATTGCAGTGTGATACCGCTTATCAGAATGTTCTTAGCATAAGATTATTTGGTTGTATTAATTTGCATCGCAAGAAGACGACACAGGTTACACTTCCAGAATAAGATTCCAGGGGTCGCTAAAAGACACCGTGGCGAGAATGCGAGGGAATTCCTTACTGCCTAACAATCACTAACATCAATCAGCGGCAAATGATTTAGACAAAAAATCTGACACCCCTATTTTTCCAACCATGTTTGCTTAATCCGTTCAGCGCGGTCGAGGGCCGCTTCGGTGCTGTGGCCGAGGAAATTGGCGTGGCCCATTTTACGGCGACCGCGAGCGTGGCGTTTGCCGTAAAGGTGAAGGCTAGACTCACCATCTGCCAGCAATGGCAACCAGTCTGGTGGCGTGGTTTCATCTACCCAAAAGTCGCCTAACAAATTAAGCATCACTACCGGTGTGAGTAAACGGGTCGAACCGAGCGGTAGCCCGATGACGGCCCGCAATTGTTGTTCAAACTGCGAGGTGGCGCAGGCATCGAGTGTGTGGTGACCGGAGTTGTGAGGGCGTGGAGCGATCTCGTTAACCAGCAGCGAGCCATCGGTTTTCAAGAAAAACTCAACCCCAAGAATGCCACGGTAATCAAGCGCTTCGGCAACCCGGCGAGCGATCGCAGCGGCTTCTAAGGCTACTGCGGGTGAAACGCGCGCAGGGACGATGGAGAGATCTAAAATGTGATGGCGATGGCGATTTTCTGCAGGGTCGTAGGTCACAGTGATGCCATCCGCGCCACGCGCGGCCATCACTGAGAGTTCTTTTTCAAAAGGTACCCAAGCCTCAAAAACGGCACGCGGGGCATCGAAGGTCGCCCAAATTTCAGTGGGGTCTTCGTTACCGTCGAGCTTGATTTGGCCTTTACCGTCATACCCGAAGTCTGCGGTTTTGAGGACGCCGGGCCCTTTGAGTTCTTGCATTGCGGCGGCGAGATCGGCAGCGCTGGCGACGACGGCATACCAAGTGTGTGGGATTTGATGCTGCTTGAGGAAATTTTTCTCCCGTTCACGATTTTGGCAAATGCAGATGGCATGCGGCGATGGGTAGAGGCCAGTGCATTTGGCGACTTTTTCCAAAGTGTGGCATGGGATGTTTTCGAATTCGACCGTCGAAACGGTGACTCGGCTACAAAAATCGGCGAGTGCAGCTGGATCGTCGAATGGCAAATCGATCACTTCATCCGCAACTTCTACCGCGGGAGCTTCGAGGCCACCGGTCCAAATGACCGAGCGAATTCCCATCCGCCGAGCGGCGAGGGCAATCATCCGGCCAAGTTGGCCGCCACCGATAACCCCAACGACACAATGCGGCGGGTGAAGAAGATAAGATGCAGACATGAAATCAGTCAATAGGGTCGAGAGCAGGCAACACCGCAGATTTGACCGCAGCGCTTTGAGTTTGGCGAAAATCGGCGAGTTTAGCGGCGAGCAATGGGTCATGGTTTGCCAGCATCGCGATGGCGAAGAGCGCGGCGTTGATGGCTCCCGCTTTGCCGATGGCAAAAGTGGCCGTGGGAATCCCCGCAGGCATTTGGACGATTGAGAGCAGCGAGTCGACACCTTGCAGCGCCTTGGATTCGACCGGCACACCAAGCACCGGGAGTGCGGTCATGGCAGCAGTCATCCCCGGCAAATGCGCTGCCCCGCCAGCCCCGGCGATGATGCATTGCAAGCCCCGGTCGCGGGCTTCGGTGGCGTAGTGAAACAGCTTGTCTGGAGTGCGGTGGGCGCTCACGACCTCTGCTTCCCAGGCGACTCCGAAGTCGCGCAAAGTGCGAGCCGCGTGTTCCATCGTCGGCCAATCCGAAGTGCTTCCCATGATAATTCCGACGATCGGCGCTGCATTCATGAGCAGAGCGTGGCCGACCACTTGCGGCGCGTCAATACGCGGCTGAGTGCGGATTTCCATGGATTACAGGCTCCCGAGTAATTTCACCCGTCTTGTAATGCCGCGACTAAGAGTTTACTGGCAGCCGCGGAATAGCGGCAAGCAGTCGCTTGGTGTAATCTGCTTGTGGCTGGTAAAATACCTGATCGGCTGGCCCAGATTCGACAATTTTCCCCTGATACATCACTGCAATCCGATCGGCGATGTAGTGGACTACTCCGAGGTCGTGAGAGATGAAAATCATGGTTAAACCGAGGTTTTTTTGCAACGATGTGATGAGGTTGAGAATTTGTGACTGGATCGAAACATCCAGCGCCGAGACCGGTTCATCGGCGAGGATTAACTTTG
>JAYWAR010000256.1:0-4743 GCA_043782285.1 Akkermansiaceae bacterium
GGCATTCACGGCGTAGTCATACTGGGAAATCACGCTCGTGCCAAGTTTGTTTTGCTTGCTGGCAAGGACGTCGCGGTTGAGTTCGTAGGTGTTGGTGACGGCGTGGATGGGGCCGGTGATTTTTTCGAGGAGGTTGCTATTGGCGAGATCATGACAGAAGGCCTGTCCCTCTGTCATCTCCCTCTGTCATCTCCCTCTGTCATCTCTGTTCGGAATTCTGGGTTGGGAGATTTAAAGATTTAAACAGAATGGGGTGACAGAGGGCAGACCTTTTGTCATGCGTTAAATCGGTGATTATAATCCTCATCCCGTTGCAATTCACGCTCTCGACCCCCGCGCCGAAAAAATTTCTTGGCAGTCAAGGACCTGCCGATAGGCTCGAAGCCATTAGGAAATTTTCATGGTTTCGAGTTCCAAAGACAAAAGTAGCGGTCCCAAGATACCCGGAATTTCGATCTTGATGTATCATCAAGTAGGCTTATTTCCACGCCCGAAGCTACACCGCGCGTCATTTTGCCACGTCAAGCGCTTCCGCAGCCAGATGGCCTATTTAAAAATGGCCGGCTACGCGGTAATTTCGCTCGAAGAGGCCTGTTTAAGCCTGTTTGAAGGGCGCGAGTTGGCGACTCGTTCGGTGGTGCTGACTTTTGACGACGGCTGTGACAATTTCCGTCAATTCGCGTTACCGATTCTACGCGAGTACGGCTATCCCTCGACGATGTTTTTGGTCGCCAACTTACTCGGTGGCAAGACCGCATGGATGACCGACATGGAGTTTCAATCGCCTTTGATGACTGGCGATGCCATCCGAGAAATCGAGGCGATGGGCGATGTTGTTTTTGGTTCACATACTTTAAATCACGTCAAACTTTCACAGTGTGAGCCGAGCACCGCACGAGCTGAGATTTTCGAGAGTAAAGACCGTTTGGAGAATCTGCTGGGAAAAGAAGTGGCCGATTTTTGCTATCCTTACGGCAGCTACCATGCGGCGGTGAGAGATTGGGTTGAAGCCGCCGGATACCGCAGTGGACTTACCTGCATCCGAGGGCTGGCGAACCGAGCCCCAAATCGTTTTGAAATTCCGCGTAAGGCGATTTCCTACGGCGACAACCTACTGGGCTATGCGTGGAAGCTGATGAAACCCGATTGAGGCTCAAAGGAATTTAAAAATGCGTATTCTTCAAGTGATCGCGGCCAAAGGCTATGGTGGAGCAGAAAAACACCTGCTGATTCTATCGCAGGGCTTGCTGGCGGCCGGCCACGAGGTGATTTGCGTGGTGCCCAAGCGTTCATGGATCGCCGAAGAATGTCAGCGATTGGGGCTTCCCCACCGAACCATGACTTTCCGCGGCGCTTATGATTTTTTGGCGATCGGTTTGTTGCGGCATTTTATAAAAAAATGGCAGGCCGAGATTGTCCACGGCCATCTGACACGGGCCTCCCGCTACGTCAATCTGGCGGCGCGAAAAACCGAAGGACTCCCGGTCAATACCTGCCATGCCACCTCGTCGCACAGCCACATGCGAACCAGCAAAAAGGTCATCGCTGTCTCGCAAGCGGTGAAAGAAAATTTGCTCCGCCACGGATACCCGGATGAGCAGGTCGAGGTTATTTACAATGGAGTCCCACCCGCAGCAATCGGCAAGCGCGCCGAGATCCGCCGCGAGTTGCAGATTCCAGCGGAGGTTTTTGCGATGGTCTGCGTAGGGCGGATGGTTCGTGACAAAGGACAGCAGAATCTCATCGAAATCATCTCCGAGTTGCCTGAGAGAATTCATCTTTATCTCATCGGCGACACGGATACACCCTATGGCAAACAATTGCTCGAACTCTCCAACAATCATCCACGAATCCATTTCATGGGGTTTCGTGCCGATGTCTTGCGGGTCCTCAGCGCCTTTGATTTGTGTGTCGCACCGTCGCGGCGCGAGGCTTTGTCGATCGCGCTGATCGAAGCGTCGCAGGCAGGACTTCCGATCGTGGCCAATCGAGTCGGAGGGATTCCTGAGGTGGTGGCCGAGCACCGCAGCGGGATACTCGTGACTCCCCAAGACAACCGCCAGCTGGCCGAACAATTGATCGCCCTCGCCGCCAATCCCTCGTTACTCGCGGAATTTGGCAACCACGCCCGCCAAATTTACGCAACCAAGTTCACCGCCGAGCAAATGACCGCGGCGACCCTCGGCGTTTACCGCAAAGTGCTTACCGAGTGACCTCAGCGCGACCGAGTTTTCACCCATTCGACGTAGCGACCGAGGCCCTGCCGCAGTGGCGTGCCGGGAATGTAGCCGAGCAAACGGTGAGCCTTGGAGACATCCGCAAACGTCACCGGAACGTCGCCGGGTTGGTCGGGTAAATAATGGATGCGCGCCTTTTTGCCGAGGATTTCCTCAATCCCGGCAATCAGTTGGGAAAGCGTATTGGCCGCCGAGCCACCGAGATTGATGATCTCAAAATCTGAGGCAGTGTAACGGCCAGCCGCCATCACCCCTTGGATGATATCCTCGACAAAAGTGTAGTCGCGGGCGGTGCTGCCGTCGCCGTATTGGTCGATCGGCTGGTCGGCCATGATCTGTTGAGTGAACTTGGAAATTGCCAAATCCGGGCGTTGCCGCGGGCCAAAAACGGTGAAAAAGCGCAAGCAAATGCAGCGAATTCCATACAGATATGCGTAATTCGAGCAAAGTTGTTCGCCGGCAAGTTTGGTCGCGGCGTATGGGGAAATCGTCCGCTGGATCAAGTTATCCTCGGCAAAGGGAGTTTTTTGATTCACCCCGTAAACGGATGAGGACGAAGCGAAAATAAACTGTTTCACCCCGGTATTGCGGCAGCCTTCGAGAAGATTCAGAGTCCCGTCGATGTTGGTGCTCGAGTAGAGCCGTGGGTCAAGGATCGACGGTCGCACTCCCGCACGAGCCGCGAAGTGATAAACTTGCTTGAACTGAGTCTCGGCGAAAAGCGCCGCTACCAAGTCTTGATCACGAATGTCGCCTTTGACCACTCGGATCGAGTCGCGAATCCCAGCAAGATTGGCATGCTTGATCGCGGGATCGTAAAAATCGTTGAAATCATCGAGAATCGTGAGTTCCGCACCTTCCGCCAACAACGCTTCACAAAGGTGGGAGGCGATGAATCCTGCACCCCCGGTGACCAGAATTTTTTCAGTCATGAAAGTGAGTTGCCGGATGCTGGAGTGGCGCGGTAAAGCTGCGGGTTGAGTGCAGGATCGTTATACATCTTAAATTGGTAATAAACTGCGAAACTCCGAGTCTTGTTCGCAACCTCGCCGAGCAACTGGCTGAGGCACTGGACCAAATCACCACGCTGAAGAACCAGCCGCGCCAGTTTTTCAGCGCAAGTCGTGCGGTGAGCAACTGAAGCTTCCGCCCGCTCCGCTTCTTCGCGCATGTGGAACTGTTTGAGCGACATGATCGAAAGCCGGTCGATGATCATCCCCGGGGTTTCTGAGTTTTTCGGGCAGCCCACTGCCGCAGGCTCGAGTGCCACCACCAGAGCTTGATCGATTTCCTCGATGAAATTATTGCGCTGTTGGTTGAAGCGGTCGATCGCACGCTTGGCTTGATGGATTCGTTCAGAACCAAGATCATCACGGCGAGCGATGTCTTCTTCGTGCCAAAGTTGAAAATTCCGCAGATGATTTTCTTCGACAAGCCGCAGAAAATTTTCGCCGGTAGCGCGGGGGACTTCCACATGCCAGCGAGCAGTGAGAGTATTTTGAAGGGCGGCAATTTCTTCCGGATTAAAGTGCATCGGCTAGGGAAAAGGGCATTTACGGTTGCAGGGATGCAAGCGGGAAGCAAGCCTGAGTCATGCCGCCGCTGCACCGCAACTCTAATCCACTCAGCCTGTTGATCATCAAGCCATCCTCGCTCGGTGACATCGTCCACGGCTTGCAGGTGGTCCAAGCCGTCGCCAAGCACTTGCCGCAATGCCAGATCACTTGGGTGGTGCGTGACCGCTTCGCGCCGTTGGTCGAGGCTGCACCGTTTGTCCACGAGGTGATTCATTTTCGGCGGAAACTCGGCCTCCGCGGGATTTTTGAGGTGACCCGAAAATTGCGCAAGCGACGTTTTGACGCCGTCTGGGACATGCAGGGCTTGTTCCGTTCTGGGTTGATGGCGGCTTCCGCCCACTCTGAAGTGAAATGGGGACGCAACGACAGCCGCGAAGGTGCCGGCTGGTTTTCCCGCAAAGTGCCAATGCCGCCGGGCGAGGGTCCGCATCATGCGATTCCAGTGCTTTTAGAATTCGCACGGACGCTCGGGCTGGAGCCGGAAATCTCAATCCCCTTGGAACTGCGAGCGGGCCCAAGTTTGCCGTGGCAAAATTTTTTTGAGGGCGATCCCTCGCGGCGTTTCGTAATTTTCACCGACAGCCGCGGTGCCGGGAAGGAATGGCCAAAATTCAGTGCCCTGACGCGTTTGATTCTCGAAAAAATCCCCGAAAGCCGGGTTGCATGGTGCGCAGGCAGTCCCACCGCACCCGATTTCCCGGTGCCTGAAGGCCGCTTTTTAAATCTCACCGCTTGCCCCTTCGCCGAAATGATCGCACTCGCCCGCCAAGCGTCGGTTTTCATTGGCAATGACAGCGGGCCGATGCATCTGTCCGCGGCTGTCGGCAACCGGGTCTTGGCGATTTTTGGCCCGACTTCACCCGCTCGTTTCGGCCCGTGGCCGCCTACTTCGCAAGCCACCGCCGCCGTCGTCGCTCCGGCCGGAAAAT
>JAYWAR010000257.1:0-1653 GCA_043782285.1 Akkermansiaceae bacterium
TTCGGATGAAGATGTTTTTGGCTGGATCTCCAAAACTGGGAGATCCGAAGGACGGATTCCAGACTGCGGCAGGATGCTTGAATTCGAAACACCGATGACTTGGAGTGCTTGCAGGGTTTGCGAAGTTGCGGCAAAGGTCCAAGCCGCCCTGCGGTAAAGGGATTTGGTTCCCGGGACTAGAGGCACTACCCGGAGCGCAATCGACTTGAAAATTTCCGCAAGCCGAGCTCTCCACCCGCCATGGGTCGCGAGTCCAACAGGGCTGCGTTCACCTCCTCCCACCGGGCCGAAGACAAACGGCCGGGGAAGTCCGGCCAGTCGGCTCGGGATCCAGTATTTTCCGAAGGTCAGGTGGTGGAGGATGTCGAAATCATGGGTGGCCAGAGCCTTCGCCGCGACTGACTTCACCCCATACTGCCAAATTCCGTAGAAAAGCTGGATGCCCCGACCGCCTTTTTTCCAAAAAGTCAGCCATTTGGGCGGATCCCAGTAAATCCATTGGACGTGTGTGATCCATTCTTCACCGGAGCTTTCAATTGCCGTCCGGTTGTTAGCCCGGGTAATCACCCACAGGGAAACCCTCGTGGAGAGTTCCCTTGCCACATTCCAGCCGACTCCGGGTTCCGACCCCTTTCCCGGTTCACAGGCATAAGCCGAAAGCAGAACCTTTAAAGGTTCGTTAGTTTGCTCCATGGCCGGTGACTTCATTCAAGATCGCTTGTTTGACACGAAGGATTACTTCATGGGCAGGGCCGTCAGCCGACACCGTGAGCATTCCACGCCTGTCGGTGGCAAGTGAGCGCCAACGGTCCTGATAGGCGGAAATTTCGTCGAGGGTGAGTTCGGGTTTGCGGGCATGGATGGCGTCGGGACTGGCCACAAGTCCAATCGTCACCGCAGGCGTTGGGGCCAGCAAGGCCACCATCCGGCATACCCTTGAGGGAAGCTTGAGTCGAAATCTCCGCGGATCGAGGAACAGATCGTAACTGTAGCGGTCTCCGACCACGCAGTGGCTCTTGGCGAGTAGGGGACGGATTCTAACAATCCAACCCCACCAAAATCCGAGTAGATGGAATCCAAGATAAATGACACTGATCAGGGCTGGTCGTGGGGTCGTCCCGCGGGGATCCACGGAGGGTGATGCTTGGCGCGGGCCGCTCTGAAGCCGGACAGGTTTCCAATGGAAATCATAAGTGGCGCGCCCGCACCATCCGGCACACCAGGGGAGAATTTCCTCCAAAACCGTGGATTTGCCGACCCCGTCGGCCCCCTCGATTACGATGAGGCGGCCGGGTGGCCTAATGGTTTTCCGTAGGATGCGCCAGCCATAGCGGGTGGCTCCTGTTAGTGCCTGCCAAGGGCGGCGGACGCCGTATTTTACCAAGGCGGCATGCAGCAGTGCCCTGCGGATCATGGGTGAGGCTTGCCACTGGTGGGTGGCAAGATCGCGGGCAATTGCCTCTCCGGGTTTGCCCAAGTGGTCGCCGAATACAGGGATCAGGGACCCTTCACCACGACGATCCACATGAGTGCGAGCTTGTGCCTGATGTTTGGCGCGGATTTTGCCTTGGTATATCAAACGCGTGGCAAGATTAAGATAGACCTCATCCTCCGCCGCAGGAATGTGAACCATTCCATTGAACTGCCGTCTTG
>JAYWAR010000258.1:0-4726 GCA_043782285.1 Akkermansiaceae bacterium
TGCCCCGCCTGCAAAGGCGGGGTTTTTTGTGTACTAGAACCAAGACCGGCTAAATCCAACCGCGCTTCTATGTCAGGATTTGAACAGGTCTCTTTTTGACTGCCATGACTTCTTTCCAAATCAGGCGACAGAATTTCGGCACTCCGCAAGTGATGTTGATGCTTGCACGACGGCAGCAAGAGCTCCATGGATGGGGCATGGACCGCTGGTTTCTGATCGTCGCCACTCTGCTCACTGCCGTGGGTGGGACTTTAGGCATGATTTCCGTCCACCGCGGCAAGCGCAGCCATTGGACGGTGGGCTGGATGATTGCTGCTTTCATCTGCCAAATTGGCTTTTTGTGGGTCCGCGGTGAACTGCGGGCCGCTTGTCCATTGCTCGATCGGGGGGAAATCCTCGCCTTTCTCGCGTGGTCACTGACTTTATTTTATCTCATGGTGGGACCCGCTTACCGGATTTCCCTATTGGGGGTTTTCACCGCGCCAGCAGTCGTTCTATTTCAAGTGATAGCTCTGATTCCGGGGATTTTGACTCGCCATCCCGCCAAACTCATCGGCAGCAGTCCATGGCATGAAACCCACTCCGCGATGTCGGTGCTGGCTTACGGCGCGCTGGCACTGGCGGCGGTGGCTGGCGTGATGTTTCTGGTACTCGACCGCCAATTGAAGGAACACCATTTAAAAAGTGGATTATTTCGAAATTTGCCGCCGGTCCGCGAGTTGCTGATTTCCCTCGAGCGCTTGCTGTGGCTCGGGTGCGGGCTGCTGACCCTTGGCTTAATCGCAGGATTTTTGATGCCGCACTCAGCGTCGGCTTGGGGTCACCTGATCGCGGCCGTCGTTGTTTGGGCGAGCTACATGGCCTTGCTGATAATCAAACAGGTGCGAGGATTGACGGGTCGGCGATTTTCGCTGGCGGCAGTATTTGGGTTTATGCTCTCGCTGGTGGTATTCGCTTTTGTCTGATGGAACTTCTTTGTCTCGGTCTCAATCACCGCACCGCCCCTGTGGAAGTGCGCGAGCGCTTCGCAGTGGGCAGCCCGCTCCTTGGCGAGGCTGCCAAGGAGCTGACTGCGCTCGCTGAAGCCGCCGAAGCAGTGGTCATTTCCACTTGCAACCGAACCGAGTTCTACTTGGTCGCACCCAACGCGCGGCAGGCCTTCGAGCGAATCGAAACCCGCCTCGCCGAAAAAATTCAAGTCGACTCGAATGTAGCAGCGCATTTTTACCGCAAGGAGAAAATCGAAGCCGCACGCCATCTTTGCCGAGTCGTCAGTGGTCTTGACTCGATGATCCTGGGTGAGACGGAAATATTTGGCCAAGTCAAACAGGCCTATTCATCTGCACTGGAAGCGGGTGCTACCGGAGCGGTTTTAAATAAAGTTTTCCAACGCTCCTTTGGGGTCGGTAAGAAAGTACGGACCGAAACTTCAATCCAAGAAGGCTCGACCTCAGTCGGTAACGTTGCGGTAGATTTAGCAGAGAAAATTTTTGGGCATCTCAAAAGTAGTGAAGTGATGATTCTCGGAGCCGGTGAGATGAGCCGAATCACCGCCCAAAGCCTCGTTTCCAGAGGAGCCAAGTCGATTTTCGTGGCCAACCGCTCGTTCGACCGCGCCCAGCAACTGGCCACCGAAATGGGCGGCCTCGCGGTACGCTTTGACGATTGGCAACAAGTGCTTGAACGCGTGGACGTGGTGATTTCTTCGACCGGAGCTCCCCATGCAATCGTTCACCGCGCGGATGTCGAAAAAGCCCGTCGGGCGCGAAAATATCGGCCACTTTTTTTCATCGATATCGCGGTGCCTCGTGATATTGACCCGGCGGTAGGAGAAATCGAAGAAGTCTATCTTTACGATATCGACACCCTCGAACAATTGGCCGAAGAAGCGCGAGGCCGCCGCCAACTCCAAATCGAACAATGCGAACAAATCATTCAAGCAGAGCTCGAAAAACTCAATTTACCCGGAACTTAAGATGAGCCATTTTTTAAATCCGATCATCGTCGGCACTCGTGGCAGCGAACTCGCACTGGTCCAGGCCGATACCACCGAAGCCGCCTTGATCGCAGCATTTCCTGAGCGAAAAATTACTCGTAAAGTGATTAAAACTACCGGTGACCGCCGCACCGATGTTTCACTCGCAAACGTCGCGAAAGCCGAGGGAACCTTCGACAAGGGGGTCTTCATCAAGGAAATCGAAGAAGCCTTGGATGCCGGAGAAATAGACATCGCAGTTCATAGTTTGAAAGACTTACCGACAGTGCTGCAACCACGCTATCTGCTTGCCGCGGTGCTTGAACGAGCTCCGGTCCGCGATGTGTTGATCATGAGGCAGCCAGGCGGGCTCGCCGCCTTACCCCACGGCGCGAGAGTCGGCACCAGCAGTGTTCGCCGCGCCAAGCAAATCGAATGGCTGCGGCCGGATGTAACGACCACCGACCTTCGCGGCAATGTGCCGACCCGCTTGCTCAAGTTTACAGAGCAAGCCCATTACGATGCCATCCTGCTCGCGGAAGCCGGCCTCGTGCGGCTCGGATTCATCCCGCCACTCGCAGGGACTGAGAGTGCTGAACCGGTAGCCGGAATGCCCGGCTTATTTGTCACCCGTTTGCCAGAGCACGAGTTTTTTCCAGCCGCTGGCCAAGGCGCAATTGGCTTAGAAGTCCGAGCCGACGATACCGCGAGCCGAGTTCTTGCCGAAAGCATCGGACATCCAGAAACTTGGCTGCGAATCACCGCCGAGCGCGAATTTCTACGCTTGCTCGACGGTGGCTGCCACACTCCGGTCGGCGTTTTCTCATTCATCTCTGTGGGGGAAATCCACCTCCACGCCCGAGTCTTCCCCGAAGCTGGCGGTATGCCAAGCTCCGGGGAAGCCCATGGTACCGATCCTTTCATCCTCGCACTCACCCTTTTCAACTCCCTTTCATGAGCAAATCTGGCACTTGTTATCTCGTCGGCGCCGGTCCCGGCGATCTCGGTCTTGTCACCCTCCGCGCCAAAGAGTGCATCGAACTGGCCGATGTGCTGGTTTATGACGCACTCAGCAGTCCGCAACTCCTTAACTGGACCAAAGCAGGTTGTGAAAAAATTTACGTCGGTAAAAGGGCCAAAGATCACTCACTGCCGCAAGATCAAATCAATGGTCTGATCGTCGAAAAAACCAAAGCTGGTAAAAATGTCGTCCGCCTCAAAGGCGGCGACCCGATGATCTTCGGCCGTGGTGGCGAGGAAGCCGCTGAACTCGCTGCAGCCGGCGTCAACTTCGAAATTGTCCCTGGCATCAGCTCCGCCATCGCCGGTCCCGCCTATGCCGGAATTCCGGTGACTCATCGCGATCACAACACTCAACTGACGATTTTTACCGGCCACGAAGACCCGACTAAAGGCTTCAGTTCCGTCGATTATGCGCAGCTTGCCAAAACTCCGGGCACCAAAGTGTTCTTGATGGGAGTCGCCCGTCTCCGCGAAATCACCACAGCCTTCATTGCAAATGGAGCAGCTGCAGATACTCCAATCGCATTGACCCGCTGGGCAACAACCGCCGCACAAACCACCATCGTTGGTACACTCGCGACCATCTCCGACATCGCCGAAAGTGAAAATTTCAGTTCCCCGGCAGTCGCCGTAATTGGCACGGTGGTTAACGAGCGAAAACAGATCAATTGGTTCGAGAAGCGGCCTTTATTCGGCAAACGAATCGTCGTCACCCGCACCCGCGAACAGGCGGGTGAACTTAGCAAAGCACTGCGAGATCTCGGCGCTGATGTGATCGAACTGCCAACGATCCGCATCGAAGGCCCACCGGATCGTCACGAATTTGCTGAGCTGGTGACTCACGTTCACGAATACGATTGGCTCGTTTTCACCAGCCCGAACGGCGTCGAACGGTTTTTTGACGCGTTTTTTGCTTCATTCGGTGATGCACGCAGCCTTGGCAATCCAAGGATCGCCGCCATCGGCGAGGGCACCGCCCAGAAGATCCGTGAATATCGATTCGCTGTGGATCTAATCCCCGAGCGTTATGTTGCAGAAGGTCTGATCGAGGCATTCAAAAAAGAAGATATCGAAAATCTCACGATCTTGTGGGTGAAAGCCGCAGAAACCCGGGACGTGGTGGGCGAAGGGCTCACCGCCTTGGGTGCCATCGTCGACAATTGCATCGCCTACCAGACCGTCGCCGAAACCCAAGACCCTACCGGTGCCCGCGCTCGCCTCGCCGCGGAAGGAGCCGACCTGATCACTTTCACCTCCAGCTCAACCGCTGAACACTTTTTTGCGCTCGGTCTCGATTGGCCTGAAGACTGCGCCGCAGCCAGCATCGGCCCGATTACCAGTGAAATGCTCCGCAAAAAAGGCATACCTCCTACCTTCGAAGCCTCCAAACATGACATTCCCGGACTGACCGCCGCCATCGTTAAATATTTCCAAAAAAATCGGGCCTAGTTAGATCGGTGTGGAAAACGAAGCTTAAAAATTCTCGCTCTGGCGCTTGAACTGGCGACCGGGACTGATCTTGATCAGGCGGTGCAACTCGGTGTGCTGCGCTGCCTGAGTCGTTCGGTCATCGGTCAGGAATCCCACCAGTTCCTATACCGACCAGGGAATCTCCAACATCAACACCGCGCGAGTCATCCAGTGGGTGCATGTCTGGATCTACAAACAGGCTCCCTCGGGCGATTCCCTTGCCCGCGTGGGGATGGCTCGCCCTTGGATTCGAGGCTC
>JAYWAR010000259.1:0-4723 GCA_043782285.1 Akkermansiaceae bacterium
ACGCGAGTTGGAAGCATTAACTCCATCCGCTTACCCTCCCAAGCCTGAAGACACGCCAGCTCCCATGCTCGGAGGAATTGCGATAAAAGACGGGAAGCAGTACCCGGTGCTGCTGGTTGCCTTTGAGGTAGTCCCGGATTACAACCGCGACGGTATGATCAACGATGAGGATCGAAACAAAGTGACCGTAGATAATCCCTTCTTCTTCTGGATCAACGACGATGACGACGGCAACGCTGAGCCACACCTTGGTGACATTCCCGGAAAACAAATTGATGGAGAAGACCTAATGGTAAACAGTGCTCGCGATTTACTGGACTTCTTCCCTGTTCAGCTTCGCCTTAAGGAAATGCTCACGGCACTTCCTTCTGACAAATACACTTACAAAATCTCCCATCCCACAGGGGCTTTCCACTTCATCGAAATGCCAAATGTTCAACCTGACAGTAGACCCGAGGCGCAAGGTGCGGGTTCCTATCTGAAAAATCCCACAATGGCAGATGAAGCCATCGCTCGCCCCATGTTAGACACTATCGGACAAGGCGCGGAACTCACCGAAGAATACCTTAACGCTGCCAAAGATGGAGCGGGAGTGCTTCTCTTCGAAACAAAATCCGCCACTAACCAATGCTTCGAGTTGATCGTTAGCAAGAAAGAAGGTGGCGCAGAAGTCGCTAGGGTTTCTCGAGCAATGCCAGTAGAAATGGTGAATGTAGAATCATTGATCTGGCAGGCAAACATCCGTGCCGCCGCATCCGGTCAGATACCGGGAGCCGTCGTAGAACCCGTGAATGCTAAGTTCAAGTCCACCCGCAAGGACCAATGGTTCGTCTTCTGCCACGGCTACAATGTAAGTATTGAAGACGCGCGTGGCTGGAGCACCGAAGTCTTCAAGCGCCTTCATCAAGAAGGCAGTGATGCTCGATTTGTCGGTGTCACCTGGGAAGGAAATAAGGGACAAATAGATGTTACCTTGATTTTTGAGAAGCTATTCACCCCGGATTACTGGCTGAATGTTTATAATGCATTCGCGTCCTCGCACGCCCTAGCGACCACGATCAACGGACTCACGGGCAGCAGCAAATCCAAAACCGTGATCGCAGGTCATAGTCTTGGCAACATGCTTGTGAGCAGCGCCCTTTGCGACCACGCGCTTCAAGCTAGCCAGTATTTCATGTTCAATTCAGCCGTTCCACGAGAGGCATACTCGGCAACGTATGTGGCGCAGGACCGGGGAATCATGCGCAATCCAGATTGGCAAAACTACCCGACTCGCCTTTGGTCGCCGGATTGGAAGGATCTGTATGCAGCTAACGACGGTCGCCACAAATTGACGTGGCAAGGGAGATTTGATGAAATTTCAACCAAGACAACACCCTTTAACTATTACTCCACCGGTGAGGACGTGGCGGCATCGTCAGTGACCGGAGGTAAACCTAAACTCATCACAGTCGCGGTAAAAGGAAGCGGCGCATGGATCTCCCAAGAAATGAATAAGGGACTCGCAACCAAGGTAGCTGTCAGTGGCCTAGGAACTGGAAATTGGCTTGCGGGTGGAGGTTGGGATTTCAACGTCAACCATTACTCCGCATACCGTCCAAATCCTTTGGACCCACCGGGCACACCCCTGCCCAACAGTTCGGCAATTACGGCGGCCCAACTGCAGGCAAATTCGTTTTTCAAGCCTTTCACTCGCTTAAAGGTCACCAATGGCGGCGCGAATCCAGCAGCGGACGGAATTGATATTACAAGCGCTGCGGGAGCCGCCCATGCCTCGCAATATGCAGTCCGGGCATGGATGTTAGCGCACGAAATCCCCGCGTTGACTTTGCCTTGTGCGAGCAATTCCTTGGTTACTATTATTGATGGGAAAGACATGCCGGCAAATTTCAGCTCGGGAGTCTGGGGATTAAATGAGAAGTGGACCCATAGTGCTTTGAAGGATAAAGATCCAACACAAGTTTGGAAGCTTTATAGAAATATGTGCGACAAGGGTGATTTTCGAAAACCATAACCAAGAGCTGATGAAAACGACGATACTACTACTAGCATCCCTGATGACAATCACGGATGCGGAGACAAGAGACACGCCCGACAAGTTTGGGCCAAAGGAAGAAAGTCACACGCTGCGCATCACTGCCAGAGTAACGACGGAAGATGGAAAGCCATTGGAGAATGCGGATGTCCACGTTGCTATTGAGAATTTTAATGACTTCAAAGACAACAGCAATGATATCCGCGGCAAGACTAACAAGGATGGCAAATTCAGCGCAGAAGGGGTGGGTCGCCCCCAAGCGACCATCATTGCATCGCACGAAGGATATTACTGGAGCAGTAAGGACTACGGAGACTGGGAGAACATCGAAGAAACGAGAAAAACGGGTAAATACATTCCATGGGATCCAGTCATTAAACTGACGCTCAAAAAAGTAGGGAAGCCAATACCGATGATTGTGCGTCTAAACGAAAGCGACCATAAAAAGGTGACACCGGCACCCGGAAAAGAAGCCGGGTTTGACCTTTTTGAGAATGATTGGGTGGCACCCCACGGGAAAGGGAAGATCTCCGACCTTCTCATCACGCTTAACCTTGAGACCGATGGCAAGGAAGACAATAAAGTCACCGGCGAGATCCGCTTCGGGAATCCTGACGACGGACTGATTCCGATCATGAAACTTACGCACCCGGAAAGTCACTTGAAGTATCCACCTTTGGCCGAGGAAAATGGCTATGATTTGAAAACCATTCATCCGGTTTATCCGATTGTCGGCAAACGCGACAACGCGGCGGCAAAGGAACCTGTGGGTTATATGTTTCGAATCCGGACCCAGAAAGACAAGGCGACCGGAAAGATCATTTCGGCCAACTATGGGAAAATCATAACGCCACCTGCCCACTACAATGAGAACGTAAATCCTTTTTTGGTTTATCCCTACACATGGAGGGATAACAAGCGCGTTCTAGTCCCTTGGTTCGATCTTAGTTATTATCTGAATCCCACTCCGAATGACCGGAACCTCGAATACGACCAACATAACAACCTCGCGCCAGAGGCGGACAAGGGTTCGATCTATGAGCCGTGATTATGTCTCTTTGAACTCCGCCTGATATTAACCAATGAGGCAACGGGAGTCCAGCAGCGGAGCGGACCGATGTCAAAGGTCCAGCGGGAGCCTCCTACGCCTCGCAATATGCAATCGGAATCTGAAATACGACCAACATAAAAAACCAAGCACCGGAAGCCACCCAAGGAATTATCATGGTTTCTTGATGCTCCTGAAAGGCCATGAAACCTATTTTTCTATTGCTTATAGTAATCGCAGGAATTCAAGCTGCCAACGCACAAGACACGCCCGACAAGTTTGGGCCAAAGGAAGAAAGTCACACGCTGCGCGTCACCGCCAAATTGCTGACGGAAGATGGACAGCCATTGGAGAATGCGGATGTTCACGTCGCTATCGAGAACTTCAACGACTTCAAAGACGACTCCAACGACATCCGCGGTAAGACCGACAAGGATGGCAAATTCAGCGCGGAGGGGGTGGGACGCCCTCAAGCGATAATCATTGCATCGCACGAAGGATACTATTGGAGCAGGAAGGCTTACGGAACCTGGGACAAATTCGAAGAAGCAAGAAAAACAGGTAGATACGTTCCATGGGATCCGGTCATTGAGTTAACGCTCAAAAAAGTCGGCAAGCCGATACCGATGATTGTTCGTATCGGGGGAGAGCTTCGATCCTATGGAATCGCGCCCGCAGTGGATAAAGATTTGGAGTGGGATTTGATGAAAGCCGATTGGCTTCCTCCTCATGGCCAAGGAAAGCAAGCGGATCTTATTTTGAATTTTCAGAGTAGCTTCGTGGATCGTGGAAATAATTCTGCGAAAATGAGAATTCGCTTTGCAAATAAGAATGATGGCCTGATTGCAATTGAAAAATTGAGCGGAGAAGAAAGTGTGCTCAAGTTTCCCCGCGAGGCTCCAGAGTCGGGATATGCAATGAAGGAATATTTAGCCTCGATACAAGTAAAAGATGCCCGCTCGCTCGAAGAGCAACCAGAAAGAAAACCTGTAGGTTATTTCATTCGATTTCGAAGTGTTGTGAATGACGCAGGTGAAGTGGTTTCCGCTAACTACGGCAAGATCACCACTCCGATACGAATTTCCGCACACGGAGTCAGGCAGCCTAATCCATCATTTAGCTTTGAATCCTACATTAATCCTACTGCGGGCGACCGAAATTTGGAATACGACCAACATAACAATCTCGCCCCTGAAGCCACTCGGGGAGTTGTTATGGCTCCTTGATGCTCCTAACGGGCCACGAACTAATTATACCAGTTTTATCATCCATGGTCGTCCCAGAGCAGCAGCATGCTGCACGCAGTCCGAGACGACCCTTCACCCGCGCTTAATCTCTAACTCCAACTGCTTGGCCAGTTCGGTTAGGCGGTCTAGCTCGGCTGGCCTCCTTGGTTGCGGATCGAAACGCAGGCGTTGGTGGAGGTCGATGGCTTCAGCGAGAAGGTCGGCATCCGTTAGCAGCGGGCGCAATCCCGCGAGCCAGTCACCTAACGGCTGACCCAGTGGGCGGCTGCCGAGACGTTTCTCCGCCGGGTGCTCCAGCGCATTGAGCGGCGTCGGGGTGACCGGGCCTTCATAGTCGTTAGAAGTTTTTGCCGCTTCCAGCCGCCGCTTGGATCGCCACAGCCGTTTCACGAT
>JAYWAR010000260.1:0-4713 GCA_043782285.1 Akkermansiaceae bacterium
CGGCGTCTCCTCCTAAAAGTGGCTTTAGCGTCCCGCCGCAGGCCGTGCTGGATGCGTCTCGCTTCCAGTCTTCCCCCCAAGTTGACGATTTCCCGCCTCAACCGTATCCAAGGAGTTTGGGAGTCTCGCCCACATTATTCCTCTTAAATTTCAGCTTTTCAGCTTTCAGAATTTCAGCTTCTACCCCCATGCTCTGCGCCAACGACATTATCCTCAATGAAAGCCCCGTCCCCATCCGCGACCGCATGCCGGGGCTAAATCGAAATCGCAAATTCTTCGGAAATAGACCGCACAAGATCTCGTTCTATCGTGGAATCAGGGAGAATAACCGACGCATTCAGAATCATAACTCGCACAAATTCCCAAAACGATCTCTAAAAAGCGTATGAAAAGTAAATATCCACCCGCCTCAGCTCGGAAGCTGGTCACCATTTTCATACTCCAAATAATCGGAGTTGTGTTCCTCTTGACTGTAGGATGCAAATCAAAATCGACCCTACTTTCAATGGACGAAAAAGTTTCAAATGCCATTCGAGAGAGAAGCGCCATTGATTCTTATGAAGATTTTACGATTATAGATCTCAAAAAAATTGCTGAGAATGGAAATCCAGAAGCTCAATGCCAACTTGGCAAAAACTTTTCCAATGGTAAAAAGGTAGAAAAAAATTATCAGGATGCTGTGAAATGGTTTACAATCGCATCCCGAAAAAATTCAGTTCGGTCAAAATATTCTTTAGCGGTATGCCTATCCAATGGAACTGGTATTGATAAAGACGAGCGAGCTGCTTTCGATTTATTTAAAGAAGCAGCGGAGCTCGGCGACTCTGATGCCATGTTTCGCTTGGGTCGTTGCTATGAGCATGGAATTGGAGCAACCAAAAATCCTAAAGAAGCAATTAAGTGGTATGAATTATCGTCTAATTACAACAATGGATGGAGCTTGTTTGCTATGGGATCCAATTTTCAGAATGGGACATGCGGCATTGCAATCGATCCTGAAAAGTCAAAAAACTATTACAATAAATCTCTGAAGTTGCTTATTGAAAAAGTCGAAAAAGAAAAATCGTCCGCATCTCGCGAAATGTGTCTCATCGGGAGCATATATAGGCTTGGGCTTGGTTGTGAAAAAAATGTTTCAGAAGGCATAAAATGGTTTCAAAAAGCGTCTGACACGGGCGACGCAACGGCACAAAGCAGACTTGCAGAAATTCATGAATCTGGTGATGGCGTACAGGCAAATATCCAGGAGGCCGTAAGTTACTATAAATTGGCTGCTGAAAATGGAGACGCGAATGCGCAGTTCCGTGTTTTTCAATTATATGCCAACGGTGAGGTTCTTGAGAAAGACGAAAAAAGAGCCTTCAGCTGGTGCGAAAAATCCGCCAAACAAGGAAATCAAAAAGCTCAATACAAATTAAGCGAATTATATGCTGAAGGTGCTGGATGCGAGAAAAGTGATCAAAAATCGTTCGATTGGTGTCAAGCGGCTGCCAATCAAGGTGGCGATTTAGGTGATTTTTATCAATATGATCTCGGACAACTATATGAAAATGGAAAAGGAACATCAATAGATAAGCTCAAAGCATCTAAATGCTATCAAAAAGCGGCTGAAAATGGACACCCCGATGCACAATATTCCTTGGGTCTTATGTATCTTACCGGTGACGGTGTGGCAAAGAATACCGGAGAGGCCCTCAAACTTTTTTCCGAAGCAGCCGAATTCGGGGCATCTCGTTCACTCAATATTCTCGCGAGATTGTATTCCGAAGGAGATGTGGTTCCTCGTGATGAGAAAACCGCATTCAAATATCTCCTCATGGTGGCACAACAGGGTTATTCCGACGCGCAATTTAGAATTGCACTCTGGTTTGAATTAGGAAAAGGAACAGAGATCGATAAATCTGAGGCATTTCGCTGGTATCAGAAGGCATCCGAAAGCAACCATCCCCGCGCTCAGTATTACCTTGGTCTGACTTACTTTAATGGTGATGGGGTAACCCGCGACAAGAGTGAGGCTGAAAAATGGTTTCTCAAGGCGGCAGCACAGGGTGTCTCAGATGCACAATTTATGATTGCCTCTATGTATAATTTGGGAGATGGAGTTCCGCTTGACAAGAAAAGTGCCGCAAAATGGTTTCGTGCGGCTAGCGAACAGGGGGATTCGGATGCGCAATATCAACTAGCTGCAATGTACGAAAAAGGCGACGGTCTAAATCAAGATAAAGTTGAGGCTGTGCGCTGGTGCCGCATGTCGGCAGCACAAGATAATTCCGATGCGCAATTCTCTCTCGGAGTGTTGTCTTTAAAAGGTGATGGAGTAGTTAAAGATCAAGTGGCAGCAGCTGAATGGTTTCGTCTTGCTGCTGAGAAAGGGCATACTCGATCTCAAACCATGCTTGGAACTCTCTTTTACTTTGGTGATGGAATAGATAAAAGCTACATGGATGCTTACAAATGGTCTAACATAGCAAACGCAGATGGCGACGAAGATGCTAAGCGTTTGATGGGGATGCTTGAGGCAAAAATGACCCGAGAGCAGATTATTGAAGCGCAGAAAATGAGTAGAGAGCAAAGCATTTTAATTGCGAGACGTAAGAAATCGTTAGGATCTAATCAAAATCGGGATAAAAATACAATTGGCAACACGAAAATATCCGGGAGTGGCAGCGGATTTTTCATTTCAAAAGATGGATATTATGTAACGTGTGCACATGTGATATCTGGAGGAGACTCCTTCACTGTAGTGACATCAATGGGCGAGCGACAAGCGCGTTTGGTGAGAATTGATCAAGAGAACGATATTGCACTGCTCAAAGTAGAAGGTGTATTTTCCGCTATGCCAATCATTCCAAGTAAAGCAGTTCGCTTAGGCCAGGATGTTGCCACGCTCGGATTTCCGAATATCGTAATACAAGGATTTTCACCAAAACTAACGCGAGGAGAAATTAGCAGCATATCTGGCCTTCAAGACGATCCAAAAATGTTCCAAATCAGCAGCCCGGTGCAACCAGGAAACAGCGGAGGAGCATTATTTGATACGAAAGGAAATGTGATCGCCATAGTGAGTGGTAAGTTGTCGCAAAAGGGAGCAATTGATACATCTGGGATACCTGCTGAAAACGTGAATTATGCAGTTAAAAGCAGCTTTCTGTTGGGGCTCTTGGAGTCTCTTCCAGAGATTCTGGGGGGGATGGAAGAGGAAAGGAAAAATGAGCAAGCCTTTGAAGATATTGTTGATAAAGTAAAGTTGGCAAGCGGCATGATATTGGTATATAAAAAAGACAAAGACTCGAATTGATTGTAATTAAGGTGTTCAACCCATGAATAATGTAAATTCTTCTTATCGCAGTTTTCGGAATCTATTCGAACGGGGAATTACCGTCCGTGATATTTCAGAACCATTGGCATCATTTGATAAAAACTCTCCAATTGAACAAGTTTTGAATTTTATGAATTCGAAACGATTTGATATTGTAGGAGTTCGTGACATTGGACATATTATTGGATATGCTAAACGTGAAGATTTAACGTCGGGATTGATTGGTGATTTTGTCGTTTCATTTAAACCCGAAGATATAATTCAAGATCATGAACCTTTGTTCAATGCGCTTGATTGCCTGAAGAATAGGCGATGGACAATCGTCAATATTCTTAATCATACAGGAGGAATTATTACGAGAGGCGACCTTCAAAAGCAACCTGTTCGGATGTGGTTATTTGGAATTATTTCAATCCTTGAAATGCAATTGTCCGAACAAATTTCCCGTGAATTTAAAGAGGCAGAATGGCTTAGCTTGATAAATAATGATCGAGAGGAGAAAGCTAGGTGTATTTTCATCGCCAGAGAAAGAGATGGAATTGATATTAACCTGCTTGAGTGTATCCAAATTTGCGATAAAAGCACAATAATTCAAAAATCAAAAAATCTCAGGGACGCATTTGGTCTTACCTCCAAGAAGGAGACGAGGGAGCTTTTTAATTTCATACAAAAACTGCGAGATTCTCTCGCTCATTCCAATCAATTGGTGTCAGCTTCTTGGCCTGAATATGTTTTGTGCGCTGAGAAGATTGGGGAGCTTTTAACAAATGTTGAGATATAGCCATGTGTTGTCATGTGATAACGAATCTTAATCTATTTGGCATTTAAATGCGATCCATTGACATCAGCTGGAACCTCGCCCAGTCAGCCGCGCATGTAGGCTTTTCCGAGATCGGGCTCGCGCACTTTTGGGTGGGCGTTTGCAAAGCGGTGGAGGTGTCGGTTTCCGAGTTGCTGAAAGCGGGCAGCCCCGAGCTTCAGGCGATGGAAGGGCAGGTGGAGGCGGATTTTCTGGAAATGCGGGAGGCGTTTTCCGGGGCGGGACTTTCACCCAAGCTGTTACGACGGGCGATCCGGGCGGAGCTTGGGAAGCGTTCGGGGAAGTTTGCCCGGCCCTTGCACCGGAGTCCGGCGTTGCGTGAGGTTTTCAAACAGGGTGCTTCGTTGGCCTCGGTGGATGGTGGACGTTTGCGGCCCGCGCATTTGGGGGTGGCCTTGGTCGAGCAATGGGAGCCGGTGGTTTCCTCAGCGATCACGAAGCTCGGGAGTAGTCCGCAGGAAGTGTAGAAAGTGTTCCGACTGTCTCAGTCGGATTCTAAGGTTTCGTTCCCGACTGAGACAGTCGGGACACTTTATCGGGAGCGGCGAAGGGAGCTTTGCCGCCTTTGATCGGT
>JAYWAR010000261.1:0-4713 GCA_043782285.1 Akkermansiaceae bacterium
CAAACCCGGAGTCATCCACGGTGCCACCGATGACCTCGGCTATAACATCATCAAAGATCCCGTCCACGTTCACGACATCCAAGCGACCCTGCTCCACTGCCTCGGCTTCGACCACGAACGCCTCACCTACCGCGCCCAAGGCCGCGACTTCAGACTCACCGACGTGCATGGCAATGTGGTGAAGAATATCCTCGTCTGATAGCACTCATGGCTCGCCCTTCCACGCCGGGCCGGTGGTACCACCCGCGACGAATTGCGCGGAGACTTTCGTTTGTTTCAAATCCACCCGGCCGCTGCTCACATTTTCAGCCCACTGGACCACGCGGCGGATGACACGTTCCGTACTCCAGTTGATGTGGGCGATCACCGGTTTGCAGAGTGTGAGCGAAGTATCATAATCGGTAGTAATCAATGAGACTTGTTCTGGAACGCGCAGGCGGCGCAACGCGAGAAACTGCTGCACCGCGATTAAGGGCGGCACTTCATCAATGATTATCGCGGTCGGTGGCGTGATTTTAAATAGCAATGCCAGTCGCTTGTGCAATCCCTCGACCGTCTCATCCCAGTCTGGCAGGTTGAAGTTACTAACGGGTAGCCCATGGTTGGCCAATTCGGCTAGGAATGCCCGCTCGACTCGGCCCGGTTCGGGCAAGCGCCTGAGCTTAGGGCAGAGCATCACGATGCGGTGGTGGCCCAGGCGGATCAATTCGCGCGTCGCCGCGATCACCGCCGGCGCTTTGTCCGGCCCCACGCTGGCCATTGGCACTTCGCCCCGCCGCCCGAACATGGCAATGCTCGGAAACGCTTGCGTGGCGAACCATTCGAGCACTTCGCGAGTCCCGCAGGACACCACCCACGCATTGGCCGGGGATTTCGTCACGTAATCGCGGATCCGCCCGACATCCCGCCGCAGCGAGGCTTGCGTGCGGGCGGAAAAAAACGGTAGGAAACCCGCGCTCTCTAACGAGTGGTGCAGGTGGGCGAGGAACTGGATCGTATGCGGCGATTCCTCTGCCAGCGTATCGTAGAGGAGGATTCCTATCCGCTGCTGGCATGCGCCCCGTGTGGCCTTGGCGGAAACGCTGCGGCTGCGGCCATCTTCGCTCAGGGCGATCAGCCCTTCTGCTTCCGTCAGTCGCAATGCCGCCCGCAGGGTGTGGGTGGACACCCCAAGTTCCTCTGCTAGACGAATCACGCCGGGCATTTGCCCTCGCCAGCGGCCTTGGCATAACCCCATACGCAGCAGCTTGGCACTCTGTTCTATCAGGGAGAGTCGGCGTAAATGAGGCACACTTTCCATGCTGAAATAACTTCCCCATCTGCGGCAATCATAAACTTCGACAAGCCTGCTAGTATTCAGCTTTCCTCTACCCGTCACATTTCCATTGGTATTTAAATTCCTCAATCATCAGCTCGTTATCTACTCCCTATCAGCCATGAAAAATCCATCAACCCTTCGTCTCGCGCGCCTCGGCACTCTCGCCTCCGCCATCGCAGCCCTGCTTGCCGCACCCACCGCTCCTGCCGCCAGCCGGACTTGGGATGGCGGCGGCGCGGATGCTAACCTAACCAACGCGCTCAACTGGGCCACCGACGTCGCCCCGTTAGCCAATGATACTCTCTCATTCGACGGTGCCACCCGTTTGACTCCTAACAATGACCTCACCGCAGTTACCATTTTCAATAGCATCGCCTTCAACGTGGGTGCAGGCGCTTTCACCTTGGGTGGCAATTCTATCGGCTTGAATGGTGGCGTCACGGACCACTCGCTCACCGTGCAGAGCATCAGTGCCGCGATCGTCCTTTCCGCCACTGAAACCATCAATGTTTCCTCCATCAATGGTAGCCTTGCTCTCTCAGGCGTCATCTCAGGCACCACCTTCGGCCTCACCAAAACCGGCTCCGGCCTGCTCACTCTCTCCAATAGTGCTAACACATTCACCGGCCCAGTCGCCATCACCGGCGGCACGCTTTCGGTCGCCACGGACAGCTCCGGCGTGGCCAATGCACTCGGCTCGGGCGCGAGCGCGGTAAACTTCACGCTTGATGGCGGCGCACTCCGGGTCACTGCATCTGGCACCCCTCAAATCTCGACGGGTCGCAGCATGCTGCTAGGAAACTCTGGGGTCGGCACGGGCGGCACCGTCGATAACGTGAACCTCACCCTCTACAATGGCATCATGGCCAACAACGGCGGCACCAACAATTTCACCAAGACCGGCGCTGGCGAACTGAGACTCGGCGGCGTTTGCACCTACACCGGCAGCACCTTCGTCAACCAAGGCACCCTCAAGTTGGACTTCACGGCGCTGGCCGGCACCACCACTAACATCATCAACTCCGCCAGCACTCTCGTCCTCGGTGGCCCGATCTCGGGCTTAAATAACTCCCAGCTCAAAGTCGTCGGCATCCAGCCCGCAGCCACGCTGAACGTCACTTCCAAGAGCGCGGCCTCCAGCTCGCAAACCTTCACCGGCTTGGCCTTGAATCCGGGAAATAATGCGCTCACCACCACCCTAACTGCGGGTGGAAACGTCCTCATCGCGCTCGGTGCCATCAATCACACCGCTGGCGGAACTATCACCTTCACACTGCCCGCGGTCACTCCTTCCGCGTTAGATGCCATCACCACCACCACGGCGAACGACGCCAGTGGGATTCTCGGCGCTTGGGCACGCACCAGCACTGGCGACTGGGCTGCCAATGATGGCTCGGGTCATCTCATCTCCTTCACCGCCTACACCACTCTTGCGGGGGTGACCCCGACGCTTGGGAGCGGCGCAGCCACCAACGTTAAGATCACTTCTGGCAGCACGGGTAACATTAACTTCGCGACTGGAACGACCGACGTGAACACCATCCTTGCCACAGATCCAGCGGCGCGGACGCTCAATGTGGCATCCGGGGATACCCTGCGGCTGGGGGCTTTTGGAGCGATCGTCGATTCCGATGCCACAGCGAATGTCGTCTTTACCGTGGGAACCACAGGCAGTTTTTTGACGGCTGGCGGTGCGCCCAATACGGCAGGTGAACTCGTCATGACAAGTAACAGTTCCACTCTCAACAGTGGCAATGGGATAACGCTGGCTTCAAGCATCGTCAACAATGGCACTGGCGCGGTGACGGTTGTATCAAATGGCAATGCTCGCACCATCTTATCAGCCTCGAATAGCTACACTGGCAATACCTATATTAATAGCGGTGAACTATTCATCCAATCTCCTAGCGGCTTCGGCGCAGGCGACGTGCGTATCCAAGCGGGAGGGCAAGCCTATATCAATAATGGTGGCACCGTGACCAATAACTTCTTTATTTCCGGTGATTCAGGTGAGGGGAACACTGCCAATTTATCGGGCTGTCTCCGTCTTGCCGGTTCTAGTGGTGCAACTACGCTCAGCGGGACCATCACTCTTATTTCGGATGCTCGCATTGCTATCAATGGAACAACGGTTGCGGCACCCCACCAGATCTCTGGTAAAATTACCGGGAACTTTAATCTAGACCTCGCCAATGCGAATAGCGCCACGCTGGCCGTGATCAGCGTCTCGAATACCACCAATGATTTCAGCGGAAATCTCAGCCTAAATGGATATGTCGCAGGAACCGCCTCTCAGGCAAACAGACCACTAACGGTCATGCTGGGTGCGAACCAAGTGATTCCTGACGGGGCCGGCAAAGGCAACGTGATCATTAACGGCGGCAGTTCTAACTCCAGTACTCTGGATTTAAATGGCAAGTCCGAAACCATCAATGGTTTGATGGGTGGAGCAAACCCTAACCAGGCGGTCGTGACCAATTCGGTCGTGGGAACATCCGTGCTCACCGTCGGTGGCGGTGACACCACCGCCACCTTCTCCGGTAAGATCCAAGACGCCGGCGTCGCCAAATCCTTGGGCATCGCCAAAATCGGCCTTGGCACCCAAGTGCTCGCTGGAACTAACACCTACAGTGGCAATACCACGGTCAACGCGGGCACTCTCAGGCTCACCGCTGCCAATGCCAGCAATCAAACCTCCATCGTCACCATCGCCACCACCGGGGCCGTGCTCGACCTCGCCTACCTCGGCACCGACACCGTGGACAAGCTCTTCATCGGTAGCACCCAACTGCCAGCCGGCATTTACGGCGCGACCGGCTCAGGGGCCACCACTCTTGATAGCATTCACTTCGCAGGCAGCGGCACCCTCACCGTCACCACCGGCGGCGGATCCTCGAATTACGCCTCCTGGGCGAACGATCCCACCAAGGGAAATATCCCTGGCGAGCTTGCCAGTGGTGACTTCGACAGTGATGGTCTAACCAACCTTATCGAATATGCCCTCGGTAAAAACCCCCGAGTCCCCAGTCAACCCGCAGGGGTCCTCGCCGGGAATGCCATCACCTTCACCAAAGGTGTCGATGCCATTACTAACAGCGATGTCTCCTGGCTCATCGAGACCTCCACCACCCTCACCGCAGGATCATGGACCACCCAAGTCACCCAACCCGCCGGAGATCCATCTGCCACCATTTCCTACACTCTCACCCCCAGCACTCCACTGGCGAATTTCGCCCGTCTCAAGATTACCCAAAACTGATTCATACTTTTCTAACATTATACCCCCCGAATCATGAAATCCACCTCCCCAGCCACTGATCTTCCCCGTCCTCATCCTCGTGGGTGGCATCGCCGCGCCCCTCGCGCACGCGGCCAGCAGGTTTTGGGACGGCGGC
>JAYWAR010000262.1:0-1646 GCA_043782285.1 Akkermansiaceae bacterium
CCGACCGCCGAGCCGAGCAGGTGATCGAGGTGGAGAGCTTTGAGTGCATGGTGGGTGCGAATCCCATGGCGGGCGGCTTCGGCGGCAAGTTTTGCGCCCAGCGTAGATTCCTCGGCGGTGAAGCCGCGGGATTGATAGGCCATGGAAACGAGGGTGTCGTGGTCTTGACGTGGAATAACGAGAAATTCAGACATAGAAGTATGGATAAAACTGACAAAAAAATTCTGTCCGGATTGCGGCGCGTGTCGAGTCAGATAGGAGTGTTAGGTTTTTAGGTAAGTGCTTTTCACGAATCTGCTCGATCACCAAAACCACCCCTCAAAATGAAACGAGCCATCAACCGCGCGCGGCTCGACGAGCTCCTCAAAAATGACACTCAGCCCGCCGATCTGCTCGGACCCGACGGCTTGCTCTAAATTTAGAAAGCGCCTTCAGCCACTTTGCCATCGGGTTCGCAGACCGCATGCTTAACAATCATTTGCGGGAAATCAGTGACACAAAATGATTGTTCGGCATGTTCTTGGGCCATCATCAACCCTTAGGTCTCAGCAGTCATTCTGGCATGGCGCAATTCACAGCGAACCATCGACAGGTGTTTGCCGATCGGCGATTCGATTTATTTTTGGGATGCGCTTTTGCGCTTCATGGCTTCAAGGGGAGAGGTACACTCTCAAATCAGGCGACAGCAGGGGTTCATAGGGCTATCGATTCAGTTTAGCGATTGGACCAGAAACCTCACACCGCCACGGCCTGATCCCAAGCTTCCCGATTGTCGGGCCGCATGAGATTGTATCTTCGGTGCTGCTCCCGGTATTGTCATGAAGCACGCGAATTTAAGTTGGCTTAGAGCGCGGATTTAATGATTTGGATAAATCCGAATGATTTTGGAGCCTTGTAAACCGAGGCCAGCCATGAGGCCGCGTTGATTGAAAAAGAAGGCATAGGTACCTTTGTTAATGGTGGTGGTGGTCAAAGATGTTGCTATTCCACGATCGACGACTACCAGACTCGGGCTACTGCGGATGTCCCAACCGCCGCTGCGATTGAGGTTGTGAAAGGCTTCGTCATCCATCATGAAGAGCGCGTAGCTAAATTCTTGAACTCCTGCTTGGAGTTCATATCAGGCGGCGGTGGTTTGGTAATAGCCGCTGATCTCTTCATTATTGCGAATCATTGCGCCATTGCCTGCTTGGCCACCAACGATGGAACCACCTTTCGCGATGGATGGGAAGAGGAGGACTCCCTTGGCTTTTTGGCCTAGAGCTTTTGCGGTTGGATTTTGAGCGTAAAGGGAGTGTAAGGCTCAGCGCGAATCGCGAGAAATTTGCTGGCTGCTCGAAGTTGCCGCATTGGCGTTGGTGATCGGGTCATTTCCACAACTTGGCACAAGTGCAACTGTGACGGTGGATGCAATCGCAACAGCAATAATTTTTAAATTCATGATTTTAAAAAGTTAGATTTTTTTGTGGATGGCGACAATTTTGAAATCAAATTTGCGCGGGTTTGACGAGTTTAGCGGCCTAAAAGGCGTTTGTGGGTCGCTTCATCGACGGCTTCACATAAACGATAACCGTCACCTTGGTGCGGTAGGGTGAGCAGCAGGGCTTCGCGTTCCCCGGGAGATGGGAAATCGAGTCCAATCAAAG
>JAYWAR010000263.1:0-4689 GCA_043782285.1 Akkermansiaceae bacterium
CCCCCCGGCACAAAAGGACTTATGCTTGAGAAGCTTACAGTTTTAAATCCGTGCATGATCTGATCATCATTTATCTATCATTCTGAATAATTTAATCTCCGAGCGCCTCAGGCCCCGGTTATTCCTTCACTTGGCCATTGCCGCGGACTCGGTATTGGTAACTGGTGAGTTCGCGTAAGCCCATTGGCCCGCGGGCGTGGAGTTTATCAGTAGAGATTCCGATTTCTGCGCCAAAGCCAAACTCGCCACCATCGGCAAAGCGGGTGGAGACGTTATGGAAAACGCAGGCGGAATCAACTTCGCGCAGGAAGCGCTCGGCGGTCGCTTGGTCACGGGTGACGATGACGTCGGTGTGGTGCGAGCCGTATTGGTTGATATGGGCCACCGCGTCTTCGAGGGAATCGACGATTTGAATGGAGAGAATGAGATCGAGGTATTCCGTGCGCCAATCTGCTTCGGTGGCAGGAATGACATCGGCGAGGATGGCACAAGTTCTGTGGCAACCGCGAAGCTCGACATTTTTGGCGCGCAGTGAGGCGGCGACTTGGGGGAGAAACTCGGCAGCAATTTGCGGGTGGATCAATAAAGTTTCCAGCGCGTTGCAAACGCCAGGTTTGTGCGTTTTGGAATTGAGGGTTAAGGCAACTGCCATGTTTGGGTCGGCGGCTTTATCGACGAAAAGGTGGCAGATGCCATCATAGTGTTTGATCACCGGCATCCGGGCCAGCGAGACGACGGTTTCGATGAGGCCCTTGCCGCCGCGTGGGATGATGAGATCAAGCCACTGATCCATGCCTGCGAGTACCGCGACACTTTCGCGGTCGGTGAAGGGGATGAGCTGGATCGCGTGATCGGGCGCGCCAGCTTGAGCAAGGGCTGCGGCGATGGCGAGATTTGAGTGCAGTGCTTCGCTGCCACCGCGCAGGATGGTGGCGTTGCCCGTTTTGAAGCATAGCACCGCAGCATCGGCAGTGACGTTTGGACGGCTTTCGTAAATAATGCCGATGGTCCCGATTGGGACGCGAATCTGCTCGATGCGAATCCCATTTGGGCGTTCCCACGCGTCCAAGATCTGGCCGACGGGATCGAGTAGGGTCGCGACTTGGTCAATGCCGACGGCCATCGCTTCAATGCGTTTTGGATCGAGCATAAGGCGGTCAAGCATCGCGGCAGAGAGACCTTTTTGCTGACCGGCAGCGAGATCCTTGGCATTGGCGGCTAAAATTTCGGGCACTCGCTGGCGGATAGCAGCGGCCATGGCGCGAAGAATGGTGTTTTTCTCATCGCTCGAAAGGAGTGCGAGTTTGTAGGCGGCGGCACGCGCTTGGCGACCCATTTGGTGGATGGTTTGCTGGAGGGTGGACATGGTAGAAATCAAAATAAATGACCGTAAGAAACGAACTTCTCGACTCCGTGCGGAGTTTAATTCGCACGAAACTCTAACTTAAGGGACGATTGCGGGGTGAAATCGGGTGGAAATCCCTTGGCCGACGACAATTCCGGCGAGCCGCTCAGGGTGGCGGCCGTGAGCGATGTGGGTCTCGATCCCGGCATCCACGGCGAATTTGACGGCAGTGAGTTTCGAGGCCATGCCGCCCATCGAGAAACGGCCTTTGTCCTCGCGGACGTGGCGAAAGACCTTGTCGATGTCAGTTACCTCGGGAATCAGCTGGTTCGTTTGCGGATCAAGCAGCCCATCGACGCTGGTGAGCAAAATGACACGTTGAGCCGCCGCGAGCTTTGCGACACGGACCGAGAGCATGTCGTTGTCGCCGAATTTCAGTTCTTCAACTGCGACCGAGTCGTTTTCGTTGATGATTGGTAAAATACCCGGTTCGGAAAGCAGGCGATTCAGGGTATCGGAAACATAGCTGGCGCGTTCCGGGGTGCCAAGGTCGCCGGCGGTGAGCAACACTTGAGCAACCGTGATCTCGAAATTCGAAAATAAACTGCTATAAGTTTGCATCAACCGTGCTTGGCCGACAGCGGCACAAGCTTGGCGAGTGGCGGTGTCTTGTGGATATTCAGCGAGCCCAAAAGCGGAAACCCCCGAGCCAACTGCGCCGGACGAGACGAACAGGCAGCGGTGGCCAGCATGGATTAGCCCGGCGATGGCCGCGACGAGGTGGACCAGCGCGGCGCGGTCCAGTGTGCCATCGCTGGATTTGGTAAGAACTCCGGTGCCGGCCTTAATGAGTGTGAGATCGGGGATCATGAAATTTCGCCCTGAGGCGCACTTGGGATAAGCTGAGACTTGGTTTTGCACCATCCCAAATTATCACGCAGTCCACCTTGCTGGCTGCAGGCCATCGGCAAAACGGCAGCAGGGCGGATGTGGATTTAGCGAGCTCGAGTGCGGGGATAAAGCCGCTGAACGACGGGCTCCGCTACCCCAGATTCCGTAGCGGAGTCATCGGCAAGCTCACTTTTTCTGAGGAGGAGCAGTTGGAGGGACTCCCTTTGCCGGAGCTGCTGGAGCTGCCATTTTTGCGGGCATCTTAGGAGTTGTCGGAACCTCGGATTTAGCGGCCTTCACCTCGACGCTAGCGGCAGTCATGGTGTATTGGATGGTAACTTTTGCCCCGACTTTCATTTCACCGGTAATTTTGGTGTCGGGAGTTCGGGCGATTTCCCACTTTTCCTTTTCTTTTTGGATGACGATTTTGGAGTCGGTTACTTCCAGAACTGGGCCAGTAACTTGATAGGTCGAGGTCCCAGCGTGAGCAGGAGTGAGGAAACCAACGAGCGCAAATGAGATGGCGAGGATGGGAGATGATTTCATAATGATTCGATTAAAAGACAGCTACATTCTCATCCAAGTGTCAGAAAAAGAAAGAGGGAATTCTGTTAAATACACAGCGGCGAGTGGGGCGCTAAAACTGCGGAAAAATTTCCGTGTCTGGTTGGCGGATTCGTGGTTTTTATCCAACCTATGGTTCCCAAAAATTTCCAAGATCGTGTCATCGCGCCATCGTTGCTGGCGGCGGATTTTTCGAATATCGGGGCTGAAGTCAGCCGGGCGATTCATGCCGGGGCTGATTGGATGCACTTGGACGTGATGGATGGTCATTTCGTCGATAACATTTCCTTTGGCCCGGCGATGGTGCAAACCGTGCATGAGTCGAATGACATCTACTTGGACGTGCATTTGATGATTTCCCGGCCGGACCATTATTTGCAGCGTTTTGTAGCGGCTGGCTCGGACATGATCACGGTCCATGTCGAGGCAGACCACGACGTTGCGGAAACGCTGCGGCGGATTCGTGAAGCAGGTTGTGAGGCGGGGCTGGCGCTGAATCCCGCGACGCCATTGAGTGCGGTGGAGCCATTTTTGGATCAGATTGATTTGCTGCTGTGCATGACGGTAGTCCCTGGCTTTGGTGGGCAGTCGTTTATGCCAGAGGTACTTGAAAAAATCACTGCGGCGGCGCGGATTCGAGAGGAACGGGGCTTGTCGTTTCATCTCCAAGTGGATGGCGGCATTGATGCGCTGACGGCAGCGCGTTGTTACACCGCAGGTGCCAATGTGCTGGTGGCGGGCTCAGCGACATTTCGGGCCCCGGCGATGGCAATTGCGGTCGCCGAGCTCCGCAATGCCTGAAATTTTCCGTTTTCGGGCCACGGAAATTTCTCCGCGCTTGCAGCCGCTGCGGCGGTCGATTTGACTCTGCGCATGACTCGCCCTGACGGTCGCCAGAACGACCAACTCCGCCCAATTTCTTTCGTCCCGAACGTGGCTCCTTACGCCACCGGCTCGGTGCTGGTGTCCTTCGGTGACACTCGCGTGATTTGTTCCGCGACTGTTGAAGATGACGTGCCGCGCTGGATGCGAGCGCAACGTGTCGAAGGCGGTTGGCTCACGGCGGAATACTCGATGCTGCCTTATTCAACCCTCGAGCGTAAACCACGCGACATTTCCCGCGGCAAACTCGATGGCCGTTCCTCGGAAATCCAGCGGCTGATCGGGCGTGCCTTGCGCGCTTGTGTCGATTTGAAAAAAGTCGGTCAGCGAACAATCTGGATTGATTGCGACGTTTTGCAAGCGGATGGCGGCACCCGGACCGCTTCAATCACCGGCGGCTGCGTGGCGATGGCGATCGCGCTCAACAAGTTGATGGCAGAGGGTAAGCTGAAGGCGTTTCCGATCAAGAAGTTGGTCGCTGCCGTTTCAGCGGGGGTCTATCAAGGCGTGCCGGTGCTTGATTTAAATTACCCAGAAGACAAAGCCGCCTCGGTCGATTTCAACGTGGTGATGACGGAAACTCTGGATTTCGTTGAAATTCAAGGCAGCGGCGAGGAAGCGGTGTTTTCCGGTGATGAAATGAGTGCGATGCTAGCGCTCTCACGCAAAGGGGTTGCAGAAATCATCTCGTTGCAAAAAGCCGCGATTCTGACTGCGGATCGCGCGGCACCCGCTGACTTGGCGTCGCTGACCGCGTCATTTGGCAGGCGCTGAGTGGCAAATTTTAGGTGGGCTTGAGCATTTCCCTTGGCGAACCGGCTCAAGCCGCTTAGGAATCGCCGCGCCATGACCCGTGCTTCCATTGAACTTGCCGCGAAGATTTACATCATTGCTCTGTCTTGCGTCTTCATTTGGTCGGTGACCAAGGTGATGGCGCAAATCGGTTGGATGTGATTATTTCCAGTCCACCCTGACCTCGGCGATCCGACCACTTTTGTCGTCGTATT
>JAYWAR010000264.1:0-4668 GCA_043782285.1 Akkermansiaceae bacterium
GTACAGGCCATTTTGATGAAATCCGCGTAGCCTTCCGGTCCCCGCAACTCGGGATCGGTGAAGCGCGGATAGCCTTTACTCCCTTGGCGCTGGCCTTGGTAAAAATCATGACCGATCATTCCGACCAAACTGTAAGTGCTGCGATCGATGCCCTTCAGCGCCACCCCGAGCATTTCATCGGCCTTGCCATTGCCATAAACGTCGGCGGTGACGAATGTCCGAATCCCTGCCTCATAAGCGGTCTCGATGCACGCAATGAAGCGCTCCTCGGACAGGGTTTCGCCAAAATGCATGAAGCGTCCACCGCTCCAAGTTCCGTATGCTGTCGTAGTAGGTTCCATGATGGGAAAATGATCTGCTGTTTTCCTAAACCCAGCGTGCCGATGGGTCAACCCCTAGCGCCGCCGCCTTTATCCGAAGCGCCCGAGAATCGGAGCCAAATCCGCCGCCACCGTCGGTGGCCACTGGCCGCGCTGGGTGAAAATTGCAGCGTCGAGTGCCCGGTGACAAGGACTACTCGGCTGTTGCGGAATCATCGCCACTACCGCCCGAATAATCTGTTGCGCCAGCGCACTATTTGCCTGCAAATTTTCGATCACCGCATCCACCTCCACCGCAGCTTCGGTTTTTTTCCAACAGTCGTAATCCGTCACCAGCGCCAAGGTTGCAGCGGCGATTTCCGCTTCCCGACAGAGCCGAGCTTCTGGACCATTGGTCATGCCGATCAGATCCGCACCGATTGAACGGTGAAAATTGGCCTCCGCACGGGTTGAAAATGCCGGGCCGTTCATGCACAGGTAGGTGCCGCCGTCGTGGACTTTCGAAGTTAAGGATCGAGCCGCCGCCAACAAATGCTGGCGCAACTCCGCACAATAAGGATCGGCAAAACCGACATGCGCGGCGATGCCCTTGCCAAAAAAAGTATGTTGAGCCGCAGTTCCGCTGCGGTCCAGCAACTGATCCGGCACCACGATATCCCGCGGTGCGAGCTCATCCCGCAAGCTACCCACGGCGGTGACCGAAATCACCCAGCGGACGCCGAGCGAGCGCAGCGCCCAGACATTCGCCCGATGATTGATTTCATGCGGCAGCAAGCGGTGGCCCACCCCATGGCGCGGCAAAAAACACACTCGCCGCCCTGCGATCCGGCCGCTGACCAGCTTGTCTGATGGCTCCCCGAAAGGAGTCACTACGGCAAATTCAATCTGCTCCTCGAAGCCCGCCATCGCATACAAGCCACTCCCGCCGATAATCCCGATCGCTGGCTCAGCCCCAAAATTTTCATTCATGACGATGGCCATAAGTCATCTCGCGAGATCCGACAAGCGAGCAACTTGGCAAGTGCTCCGTGGCTCGCCACCGAGTTTGATTCGCACGCGATCCTCGCTTGTTTTCACCTCGGAATTTCATATTCTCAGGTTCCCTCCTCCCCTCTTTTATGTCACCCATATCGCAGTCCTATCAGCGGTGGAAAAACCACTTGCTGCGTCAAAAGTTCTTTTTCACCCTCACCGAATTACGCCGGGCAATCAAAACCAGCATGGCCGATCGCGAGCAAAAATGGGCGGCACAACGGCTGGTTTCGCGAAGTGCGGTCGGACCTGAGCGCGGCCGAGCCTTATTTTCCTATCGAATCGCCGGGTTCTTGGTACCGCCTCACGATCCACGGATTCAAATTCACACCCACTATTGGCAGTCGGTGCAAATGGTGCGAACTTTGACCGAATTGGGTTATACCGTCGACGTCATCGACTACAGCAACACCACCTTTCAACCGGTCGAAACCTATCACGTCTTCATCGATGTCAGGCACAACATGGAGCGACTTGCCGAGCGGCTGGGCAAAGATTGCCTTAAAATTTTTCATCTCGATAGCGCCCACCTGCTGGCACACAACTCAGCCGAGGCACAGCGACTGCTCGACCTGCTGCGACGCCGGGGCGTGACCTTGCCCCCTCAACGCCACGAGCCACCGAACTGCGGCATCGACTTCGCCGACTACGCCACCGCCAATGCCGGGGAATTTTCGTTGTCCACATTCCGCAATGCCAGGATCCCGATCTATCCTTTACCCGCACCGGCAGCCCACACTCTCGACTGGCCGCCAGCCAAGGACTGGGCCGCCTGCCGCACGCGCTTTGTCTGGTTAGGCAGCAGCGGCTTGGTTCACAAAGGGTTGGATTTGGTCCTAGAAGCATTTGCCAAGATGCCGGACTGTCATTTGACGGTCTGTGCGCCGATCGATCAGGAGCAAAAATTCAAGCAAGCTTATCACCGCGAGCTCTACGCAACCCTTAACATTGAGACTGTTGGCTGGATTGAAATGGGCAGCACGGCATTTCAGGAAATCATGCGTAAATCCGCCGCAGTCGTCTATCCGAGTTGTTCGGAAGGGCTGAGCACCAGCACCATCGAGTGCATGCACGCGGGCTTGCTTCCGCTGGTCACTTATGAAACCGGAGTGCCGGTCGGAAACTTCGGCTTTCAAATCAGCCCTTGCTCGGTCGAGCGGATTCAACAACTGGTCCGCCAAGTCACCCAGCTGCCACTCGCCGAACTGAAGCACCGCTCGGAGCTGGCATGGAAGTTTGCCCGCACTCACCACACCCAAGAAACATTTGCCCACGCTTACCGCGAGGCGCTCGAGGACATCCTCACCCGCCATCAACGCAGCAGCCCCCCACCGCTTCACGGCGCAGTCGATAAGATCCGGTAAAACTTCGAGATCGGCGTGGCGGCGGTGTCGGTCCAGGTACAGGCGGTATCGTAAGTGACGGCCGGAAGGCTGGCGTCGCTCCAAGTGACCAGATCCGGCGAGCATTGGACCGTTTGCTTCATTCCACGGATCGAGCTCCAAGTGAGAACCACGGTGGTCGCAGAAGTGATCGCGACGGCTGGGCGGAGGTTTTGCTCGAGGATTTTGCCCGTCCAGTATTGTTCCGCGAGCTTGAAGGCGGAAACCCCGATCGCTGAACCGATGATGCGGCCATGGTAATCATCTTCTGGCACATGGATGCCGCCGTAGCGACGGGATTGGCCGGCTTGATCCGCCGCATCGGCGTAAGTCCGCCACTGAAGATCGAGCGCGGCGGATGGCCCTAAGTCGATCTGCAAGCTGTTTTTCGCGATTAAATGGTGGTGAAATGAGCCGGGGAAATCGGGGGAACCGGTAAAGCAAGTGAGGGCGCTGGCTGCCGCATGCGAGAAGGTGCTGTGCCCGGAAATATAGCCGGGGAAAGCTGGAGTGTTGAAAGTCTTGCGTTGAAAAGGCAGCCAATTTTCTCCCAATGACCAGCGCACCGGGCTTATTTTCACTGCGGGCTGTGGATTGCTCGCCGGTGAGGTGTCCGGACTCTCGCCCGGCCAATTTCTGACAACGATTTTGCCAAGTCTCGCGGAACCTGCGACGTAACTATTACGACTCACATCCCATACATTTTCATGAATGCCACCAACAGCACTGCTAACTGTGGTAATCACTTCACAGACTCCAGCTTCCAGCGGAATCCCGTAGGGGCTGTAGCTCGGCAGCGCCGAATCACTCGATTGGCCCTGAGTGCACAACCAGCGAATCAGAGAAATTGGCCGCGGCCCTGAGTAATAACGCTTGAGCGACCAAGCGGCACAAGCGGCGTCATGCATCGCACCAGCCAGCGAAAAATGGAGTTTCACGTCCCACTCCAAATCATTCAGCGTAGGGCCAAGACCTTGGATTTTCTTTGAAATGTTGGCATCATCGGAGACTTCAGCGGCGAGGACATGCCAGTGCCCAGGCGGGGTTTCCGAGTTCGGTCCGTCCGCCCAAAATTCCGCGAGACTGCGAGTGTAGTCACCCATGAGAACTGGATTCGCGAGATAGCGACTGCCGGTGAATGGATTGAGCGGGTGACCGCTGCCATCATCGGTGCCGAGGGCATTATTGCCGATTGCACCGGGGGAAATATCGATCATCGCCGTTGAATTGAGCTGACTGCCCGCACGGATGACGCTGAGAACCTGCTGCTTGTAATCGCTGTCGGTGGCGCTGGTAAACGTCGGGGTGCTCAATTTGGATGGCCCGCCATAGGGATCGACCCATGGTTTGGTGGGGTCGGCACGCTTCAGACCAAAGGGCGTAGTGGCGAGACTCTGCACTCCCGCAAATTTTTGGATTCCCGCCGTCACGATATTGCTCGACTGATCGACGCTGAAGTCGAGATCCAAGGGTTGCCACAGGTTTGGGTCAATCCCAGCCGGTACCCCATAACCCAATGCCCGATTTCCCGCAATCTGTCGCGGCGGGGTGCCTGTGTCATACAGATCTCCTTGGACCTTCATCACTTGGCTTAAATTCGGGTTAACCACGGCATCATAAGGCTGGGGATAATTGGCCGCGACTCCACCAGAAGAGGTGGTGACGAAGCCATCCGTCGCTCCCCAGCTCAGAACCGACTGGGCGATGCGCTTGCCGAGTTCTGCTGGCGCGGGGCTGGTCATGGAGAGCGCTGCTTGGGCAATAGCGACCGCGCCGCTGCCATAGCGAAGCGTTAACAAATTATCCAAGGCCGGCGAGGTAATGGTGCTCCATTTTAAAAAATTGGTACTCAGTGGGTCCGTGATGATGAAGCGCGCTCGGATCAAGCGATACTCGGCGTAGGCGATCGCCTCGGCCCGAGCGGCCTCGACATC
>JAYWAR010000265.1:0-12807 GCA_043782285.1 Akkermansiaceae bacterium
TGCTCGCGAATTTTGACCGAACGGAGGTTGTCTGATTCCACTCCGCCACGATGCGGGATGCCTTCGATCCGAGCCAAATCTGGATCCACACCAACCACCACGCGTTTGGTATCGAAGCATTCGTGGAGTAATGGCAGCCATTTCGGCAAACGTTGCCAGGCGGCGAGATTGGTGATTTCTACCGAGAGGACGTCGGCGAACTTATCTGCGACGATGCCCGGCATAAAATCGGCGTCGCCGTGAATCGCGCGGTAGCTGTCGGTGTGTGCGTCCAGCTTGAGAGTCTCGCGGCGCAGTTGCGCAGCCCGGCGGATCGCATTTTCAAAAAATGAGAGGTCATCCAAGGGTTCTAGTGAATGGCTCACCACTCGCAAGGGCATCCGAGATTTTGGATTCCACAGGCCCCAACCGAAAGGGGTGCCTTCTTTTCCGAGGACCAAGACAAATGAGCCCGGCGTTGCGTCACGGGAAACTTCGCCAATCATCTTCGGCCAGATTGAGGGGTGGAACGTTTGATATTTGAGTTGGACAGTCGGCACGGCAGAAACGAATGCTTAAATCGGCTGATACTCAAGGCCGGACCTTAAAAATCAGAGGGATTTAAGCGCCGTAAATCCCAGGGAGTGGTATCACTGGGGCGAAATCTCGTTTTTCAATTCTCTCAGCCTGCGGTGTGGGTCTGTGCGGGGCGAGCTTCAGAACGCTTCACCGAGCTTGGACGGGGCTCTTGCTCTTTTCCACAAACCAAGTTTGCCATGCCGGTTGCTTTAGGCAAGGGTGCGCGTTTATGAAAATGCACCGCATCCTCGCTGAGGCCGCCTCCACCATTGCCAAGTCTGTCTTTCGCGAGCACAAGGTTCTGGATCACGAACTCGCTGCTGCTTTCGAGGAAAATCCAAAATGGGGGAAGCGTGACCGCAGTTTCATCGCCGAGACTGTCTTCGAAGTGGCTCGTTGGCGCCGTGCCTTGTCGTTTCTTGTCGATAGCGAGGAAACTACTGCTCTTTGCGCTGCCCAGTGGGTTCGGATGGGTTACGAAATCCCTGAATGGTGGGCCTACAACGGTAAAACGGCTGAGGAAATGAAAGCCCGCGAAGCTGAGCTTCCCGCCCAAGCTCGTGCGGTTCGTGAGTCGATCCCGGATTGGCTCGACGCCCTCGGAACCGCTGAACTCGGTGACGCATGGGACGCGGAACTCGCTGCTCTTAACCAGCGCGCCTCGATCTTCCTCCGTGTCAACACTCTCCGCACCACTCGTCCCGATGCGATCGCTTGGCTCGCCAGTTTTCACCTCGTCGCTACCGAAGTTCCAGGCCTGCCCGACGCTCTCGTCTTGGCTCCCGGTAAATCACTGCCCAAAGCGCTCCGCCTCGATGGCCGTGTCGAAATCCAAGATGCGGGCTCCCAGATGATCGCGCCGCTGGTCGATCCTCAACCGGGTGAGCGAGTCATCGATGCCTGTTCCGGAGCGGGTGGTAAATCCCTTCATCTTGCTGCTCTGATGAAAGGGGATGGGCGGGTTTTTGGGATGGATATCGATTCAAAAAAACTGGGGGAACTCGAACGTCGTGCCAAACGTGCCAATGCCAATAAATGCGTAAAATCCAAGGAAATTACCGCCAACACCACCGTGGATTTCGCGGAAGTGGCCGACCGCTTGCTCATCGACGCGCCATGTTCCGGTCTCGGTACGCTCAAACGTCAGCCGGATCTCAAGTGGCGTCTCAAGCCTGCGGCGGTGGACCGCTTGCGTGGAATCCAAGCTGAATTACTGGACAAATATACCGCCATGCTCAAACCAGGTGGCCGCCTGGTTTACGCAACTTGCTCGATTCTCCCCTCGGAAAATCGCGCGGCAATTGATAAACTGCTGGCAAAAGGTGGTTTCACACTGCTTGAAGAATGTCCGGTCTCACCGGCTGCGACGGGTTATGATGGGTTCTACGCTGCGGCTTTGCTGAAAAACTCGGTTTAATAATGGACGGCAATATCAAGTGCGCATCCAAAAATAGGCGGGTTTTCAGGTAAATTTATGTACCTGAGCCTTCCAAGCGATAGCCGTTTCCAAGGAGGATTTTGGCAGCTTGTTGGGTGATTCATTGACTTCAGCTGGAATATCGATATCTTTTAACAATCTGCGTTAGGCTTTAAAACTCCTTCGTTTGTGAAAATTCGAGCTCTAAAAATGATTTGCGGTTGCATCTTTTTAAGCGGTGTGAATTCGGTTCGTGCGGATTGGCGAGATGAAATCGGCTACACTCGCTTGCTGTTGCTGGCTGGTCCTGAACTTCCGGTGGTGCCGAGCCAAGGGTTTGCTCAAATTGAAGCCCGCGAAAATTCGGTCAATTTCCTGCCCGACACCAGCAGTTCGCTGTTTAGCGGTAAAACATTTACCCTCAAATCAGGCAGTTCGGGAGTCAGCGGCCACGCCAATTTGGTCGCGAATCATTTCTACGGTGACCCCAGCAGCCTGGTTCGCGGGAACTGTCCGGTTGATCTCTATAACGCGGATGATTGGATCGGCGCAGGTTTCCTGAACTTGAGTTCTAGTTCTAAACCTCTCGTTGAACTCCGCGCCGTCCAAAATCACAGCTGGATCGCAACCTTAGACGCCAATTTCACCGAGGCCGTTGCGACTGAGGCTGACTATCGACTGGATTACGCAATCAATCGTGATGGCTTCAGCAGCGTGGTTGGGGTTAACAATGGCAACAGCACGGTTCTCCCGGCATTGCTGGGTCAGAGTTATCACACGATTTCCGTAGGTTTGGTCAACGGCAACCACAGTGCCGGCTTCACGACCTTGGATGGTAGCGGGCGGATCAAGCCTGATATCGTCGCTCCCGATGAATTCACCAGCTTCGCCACTCCCATGGTAGCCGGCGCGGCAGGGCTGCTTACGGCCAAGCTCGAAGCTCTGCCTTATTCGTTAACGGGTGCTGATAAACCGCGGGTGGTTAAAGCCTTACTGCTCGCCAGCGCCACCAAAAATACAGTCGCAGCATGGAGCAACAGCTCTTCCCGGCCGCTTGATCTCCGCTATGGTGCCGGAGAACTCAACATCTACCATGCCTACCAAGCGCTGCGAGCTGGCCGCGGCAACGCTTCAAATACCACCTTGCTCAATCCCCGTGGGTGGGCGGCCGAAACGGTTTCAGCCAATTCCTCGAAAACCTACTTTTTTAGCATCGCGGCAGGTGCTCCAGCCACTCCATTCAGCGCGGTGCTTACTTGGCACCGGCTCCTCAGCCAAAATGACTCGAATTTTTGGCTGGCCACTCTCAACGACCTCAACCTTCGCCTTTATCAAGCGAGCGGTTTCTCCCTCGGCTCACGGGTTACAGAAAGCTTAAGTCAAGTGGACAATGTCGAGCTGGTGAATCAAGCTGCGCTGCCACCCGGGAGCTACGCTTTGGTCGTTGAAAATAATTCCTCCACGGCGACAACCTATGCCCTCGCTTGGCATAGTTTGCCAGCTGTCACCGTCGTTGCGACGCTGGCAACGGCGCGTGAAATTGATGGTCAAGCTGGACAGATTACCTTCACTCGCAGTGGCGACACCACTTTAGCGCTGTTCGTTTCACTTACGGTGAGTGGCAGCGCCATCCCGAACACGCATTTCCAAGCACTTCCCACCAGCGTCACTTTTGCTGCTGGTCAAGCGACGGCGACGCTATCCGTGATCCCGATCAGCGACAATCTGGCCCAGGGTGATCGGAGCGTGAACGTGGCGGTGGCCGCCGATTTTGCGTCAGTCTTTGATCCTGCGCAAACCGCAACTGTGACGATTGAGGACAAACCTTTTGATCGTTGGCGCTTTGCCAATTTCACCAGTCTGGAGCTCGGCAACCCTGCAATCAGCGGCGAGAACGCCGATCCCGATTCTGACCAGCTGGTCAATCTGATCGAATACGCGCTCAACCTTGCGCCAAAATCCCCCGAGATTTCGCCAGTCACCAAGTTAGCTTCTGGCGGTTATTTGGCGCTTTCCGCAGCCAAGAACCTGGCTGCCAGCGACCTTATTTGGGGTGCCGAAGTCAGCTCGGATTTAATCACTTGGCAATCGGCGCTGATCATCGATCAAACGCTAAACTTCTTTGAGGCCCGCGACTCTGTGATGATGAGCGCGGCTGCTAGGCGTTTTATCCGCCTCAAAATCACTCGGCTGTGACGAATTGTTAGCTGAGTTAGCCAGCTTTCTAGGCAGCGCTTGTCGAGTCGATCCTGTTTGAAATGACCGCGGGTGTCGGATCCCTAGTTCCGACACCCGCGGGCCCTTTGGGGGGCTGACGTGCGATCCCTTACATCAAGGACTCTGCTCCAAATTGGCTAAATCTCAATTCCGCAATCGCGTAAATTCGCTTCCTTTTGGCGCTTTGACGGCGACAGAGCTGGGCTCGACGGCCACCGAGCGAGTCAGCGGCGAGGGAGATTCCAGACACGAGGGCAAGCTTCTGCTTCAGCGGTGCCACGCGCAGGGCACAGTTTTTTCTGGGTATGTTCCTTGATGAACGCGGCCCACTCTTCGTCATAGCGATTGATCCAAGTTGTATCGTGGCTGTTGCCCCAGTTTTTGCCACGTGAAGGAGGGTCAATTGACAAGACCTTGGAAGGGTTTGAGTCAGCTCCAACGCATGTCACAAGCTTAGGGCGGATTCCGGTAGATTCGTAGGGGGGCTTATTCATAAAAATAAATTCATTCTTCAAAATTTATACGAATAAGCTAATAGGCTTCTGGACATTTGACAGCAAGAAGTTTCCTTGATGATTTTTAAAATCTATCCAAAAGGTTAAAGGCCAAGGACCGAAGTTCCTGGCCTGATTTGGTTCAGATCAATTCTGCTGAACGAGGATTACTTGCCCCAGCACTCGAGCAGCGTTCTCGCCATATCGGAAGGAGTCTCGGCGACGGCGATTCCGCATTCAGCGAGGATTCTCTTTTTGGCTTGAGCGGTGTCTTCTTCACCTCCGACGATCGCGCCAGCGTGGCCCATCCGACGGCCTGGAGGCGCGGTGGCACCGGCGATAAATCCGGCGATTGGCTTTTTGCAATTCACCATTGCCCAGCGCGCGGCATCGACTTCGGCGTTACCGCCAATTTCACCAATCATGATGATCGCTTCGGTTTCTGGGTCATTGTTGAACATTTCCAACACTTCGAGATGGTTGGTGCCATTGATCGGGTCACCCCCAATGCCGACGCAGGTGCTCTGACCATAGCCGAGCTGAGTCAGTTGAAACACCGCTTCATAAGTGAGCGTGCCGGAACGCGAAACCACGCCGACGTTGCCACGCCGATGGATGTAACCGGGAGCGATGCCAATGCGGCAGCCGCCGTGTGATTTTTCGCCGCGGCCGGGAGTAACGATGCCGGGGCAGTTCGGGCCGAGTAACCGGGATTTTGAGCCACGCAGGGCTTCTTTCACCCGCATCATGTCCATCACTGGAATCCCTTCGGTGATGCAAACGATGAGTTCGATGCCCGCATCTGCGGCTTCGAGGATGGCGTCAGCGGCGAAAGGTGGCGGTACAAAAATCGCGGTGGCGGTGGCTCCGGTCTCGTTGACCGCCTGACTCACGGTGTCGAAAATAGGCACCACATTTTCAAATTTCTGGCCACCTTTACCGGGAGTGACGCCGGCGACCAGTTGAGTGCCGTAAGCAAGCGAGAGTGAAGCGTGGCGGGCGCCGAAGCTGCCGGTGATCCCCTGAACCAGGAGCTTGGTGTTTTCGTCGATGAGGATAGACATATTAAAAGGTGATTCAATTTCAGTTTGAAGTTTTCAGAAAAACTCCGGTTAAGATTCGAGATGAATTAAGACGCTTCGTGGCAGCAGTGGCCGGGCTTTCTTTGGTGAATGACGATCACATTTCCATCAGGATCATAGACCATCGCCATTTGGCAGACGGGCGTTTCAACTGCTGGCATTTTGAAGCTCACTGCCGCAGCTTTGAGTGAGGCAATTGCAGCCTCGAAATCCTCGACTTCGAGTCCCACGCTGCAACCATCGCTTGCTGGTTTCCAGCCGGGTGCCGCACCAATTGCCAAAGTCCCGGCACCGATTTCATACTCAATCCAGTGACCCTTTTCGCTCTCACCGGTATCCATGCTGAGAGTGAGGCCGAGAATGCCCTCATAAAAAGCGCGGGCTCGAACGATGTCGGTTACCGGATAACAGGAAAATGCGATTTCTGTGATTTTCATGGGTGAATTCTAGCGCCGATGCCGGAAGATGAAATTCAGGAAACGGCAGCCACGATTTTGCGGGCACCGTCCGCCATATCTTCTGCTGCAACGATGTTGAGGCCGGACGCGGCGAGAGTGGCCTTGCCCATTTCAACGTTGTTACCTTCGAGGCGAACCACCAGTGGAATTGGCAGCCCGGTTTCCTTGGCCGCTGCGATCACGCCTTCGGCAATGATGTTGCAGTCCATGATGCCACCGAAAATATTGATGAGGATGCCCTTCACCTTAGGATCACTCAGGATGATCTTAAATGCAGCAGTCACCTGCTCTTTAGAGGCACCGCCGCCTACGTCAAGGAAGTTTGCAGGATCCCCGCCGAAGTGTTTGATGATGTCCATCGTCGCCATTGCGAGACCTGCACCATTGACCAGGCAGGCAATGTTACCATCAAGACCGATGTAGTTGAGGTCATACTCGGAGGCCGCCACTTCCCGTGGATCTTCCTCGGTCTTGTCGCGCATCGCGACAATATCCGGGTGACGATAGAGCGCGTTGTCATCGAAGCCGAACTTGGCGTCGAGAGCGAGCACGCGGCCGTCGGGAGTGGTGACAAGCGGGTTGATTTCTAACATCGCGCAGTCGCACGAGATGAAAAGCTTGTAGAGATTTCCGAGCAATTTGGCGAATTGCTTAGCGATGTCACCGCTCAGGCCGAGGGCGGCCGTGAGCTTGCGGACTTCATAGGCTTGGAGACCGAGCAGCGGGTGAATAAACTGCCGAACAATTTTTTCCGGAGTGTTGTGGGCAACGTCCTCAATGCTCATACCACCTTCTGTGGAAACCACGATGACTGGGCGGCAAGTGGCACGGTCCATCAGAATCGCCAGATAGTATTCGTGGGTAATGTCGACTGCCTCGGCGATCATCACTTTACTCACCCGTTTACCCGCTTCGCCGGTTTGCACGGTGACGAGGGTTTCGTTGAGCATTTTCGCGGCGAACTCGGCAGCTTGCTCGGGCGACTCGATGAGATGGACTCCGCCTTGAAAACCATTTTTAAAATGACCTTTACCACGGCCACCGGCATGCACTTGGGCCTTGATGACCAACTTGGCACCGCTGAATTGGCGGGCGGCGGCAGCGGCTTCTTCCGGGCTGCTGGCGACAGCCCCACGGGGACTGGGAACTTGAAAACGGTCGAAAAGCTCTTTGGCTTGGTATTCGTGAATATTCATGATAACGGCGGAAATCGTGCGCTGACCCAGAGAGTCAAGGGCAGTTTATTCTCCCGCCGCTGGTGGGGTCAAGGCATCCTCGTGGAAAGTTACGCTCAGCGTCCGTTGGTTCGGATCAGTCGCGCCAAGGTGCGTTTAAAATCAGTGGCTGCGGCAAGCTCATCGAGTCCGAGGTGCATCCGATAGCGCCAATAGAATGGCATGATCGCGGGAATGTTGATCCGCTCTGCTTGCGGGTCTGGATGACGAATCGTTTCATCAATCGCCAACAGATCTTGAAGTGGAAAAATTGCCCACATTGCAGGTGAGTGGAGGTGTTGCCAAATGATCCGAGTTGCCATTTCGCCCGAGAGTTCAGCGGCGGCAGATTCAATGCCTAACATTTGCGAGGCAAATCTGGAGCTTGTCTGACAGTCTTGTTGCCACCATTCACGCAGTGGTGGCATATCGTGGGTGGAGGGACTTACCACGCTCATGTAAGGCGCTTGCTGCGGGTCGAAAAATTCACGGGTGTGAGTTTTCGGCATTCGCTGGATTTCTAACGACAAGATACCGAGCTCTTGCAGAACTCCCGGGACGCAAGCCGGAACCATTCCAAGATCCTCGCCACAGAGCAGCATCGGACTGGCATTACGCATCGTCGGCAGTTTCTCGTAGCCACGAGCCTGCCAGAAATCTTCTTGGCGGTGGTAGAAATAGTCATTGTACAGTTGTTCGACTCGCGAACGGGTGTCGGAATCGAGCTCTTGATAGGAATGAGTCGCTTGCATCGAACAGCGAGGATGAAATAAGGTCCCCTGTGAATTGGGCACTTCGAATAATAGCACCTCGCTCGCACAATCCAATAAACCTTGGACGATCTCAGCCGCGACTGGCTGGGTTGCGAAAAAATCGACGATTCGGCGTTGGGTGGAAAATGCCTGCCGCAACTGGAAACAGCCCGCGCCGCAAGCTTCGAGATAGCGCTCTTTGACCTCCTCCACGGCATCCCCGAAACGTGCGAGTAGGGAATGCTCGGGAATGTAGGGCTGGCAAAAGCGCCTGTGATTGAAATGGATTCCGCGTTTGCGAATTTCATCGAGATGAATCGGCAGCGCTGGATCAAAGTGCCCCATGATGCCCTCGACCTGATCATAAGGGACTTGCCAGATTCGGAAAAACCCGAGGATGTGATCGATCCGATAGGCATCAAAATAACGGCTTAACTGGGCAAATCGGGAACGCCACCAGCCGTAGCCGTCTTGTTGCATCGCTTCCCAATTGTAGGTTGGAAATCCCCAGTTTTGGCCTTTTTGGGCGAATGCATCGGGTGGTGCACCCGCCTGTGTGTTCATTTTAAACAAATGCGGTGCGGCCCACGCATCCACCGAATGGCGGTCGATTCCAATCGGTAAATCGCCCTTGAGCGCCAGCCCGCGCCTGTGCAAATGGTCAACCGCAGCGGCAAGTTGATGGTCGAGTTCGCTTTGCAACCAGATGTGATAGGCGATCTCCGGCCACAATGGATGAGTCGGCTCTGCCAACTGATCAACTTGGGCGCGGTCGAAAACTGCCCATTCTGCCCAGCAGGAAAAGTCAGCGGTACCGAAATGGTCGCGCTTCACGCAGAACACCGCGTAGGGAACCACCCAGTCGCGGTGGCGATGCAAGAACTCAGTGAATCGCGCATCCGCGAAAATCGAACGCTGCTGCTGGTCGAAAATTTGCCGTGTTAGCTTCGTTTTCACTCGCATTACCGCCTCGTAATCCACTTGTGCCAAGGCATTGAGTGAGTCGCGAGTGGCATTCAGCTCTTGGGAGAAGCTGGCCGGCATGACCAGACTCCAAGCATCGAGTCGCAGATAGATTGGGTGCAGCGCGAACACACTGATTGCCGAATACGGATAGGAATCCGTCCAATCATGTGCTGAGCTGGTATCATTGATCGGTAAAATTTGAATCAGCTTCAGCCCCACTTCACTCGCCCAGTCGGCCAACAGCGTGAGATCGGTAAACTCGCCGACTCCGAGGCTGAGTACACTGCGCAGCGAAAATATTGGAATCGCCAGCCCCGCTCCCCGAAAAAGCCCGGAAGGATCCCGCCGATAACATTCATCACTCACCACCGTCGTCTGTCGCCCGCTCTCAGCGCGAGGACCCAAACTGCGGTTATCGCCGAGTTCAAGGCTCACTGCCGAATTTGAAGCAAGATCGAACAATCCATACTTATACTCAAGCTGCCAATCGGCGGGGAGATACAGATTAAGCTGCCAGAAATTAGCCGCCGTTTCTTGAAGTGGGATCGCAGAGTCCAGCTCCCAATTACCGATCTCGCGGACACTTCCGATCAAGCAAGGTACTTGCCCGGGCGGCAGTGCTGCCATCCGCAGCCGGAAGCTGTGATTTGCTCCCGTCACAGCCTTAAGCTCTTGAAACGGCCCGCGAACTGGCAGCACCGCACGTAAGGCCCGAGTCTCAAATGCATAATCTTGAGTGCCCGCCGAACACCATGAATCGAGCAGCAGTAAGCAATCGACGGTGGCAGCTTCGACACTCGTGACTCGTGGTTGATGCCACTCGTCGAGCAGCACCTCATTAAAATCTTGGCGAAGCTGGTAGTGATATTCCAGTTGTAGCCGAATGACGCCATGCAGCTCAATGCTGACTTCCCATTGCTGTTGATTGATCCAGCGCAGCGGCACTACTTGCTCAAAACGCAGCTCCGGTTCGGCCAAAATGGTCGAATATTTCACCCACAGCGATTGCCCCGGATGAGTGTGGTAATTCAGACGAAAAGTGATTTTCATGGCTGACGGATGGAAGACTTGCTCTTAAAATGTCGAAGATCTCAACTCCCTTGGCGATTCGGAAAAGTCACGCCCGAGAAGATTTTTGAAGGAGTCGCAAACGCTCCTGTGCGGCACCGCTGGTGATCATCTCGCGAGAAATTTCGAGGCCCGTTTTTAAGTCACTGGCAAGGCCGGCACAGGCGAGAGCCGCCGCAGAATTGAGAATCACCATGTCGCGCTTCGGTCCGGTTTCGCGCCCGGAAAGGATCGCTTCGAGAATCAAAGCATTGACTTTGGCATCGCCGCCATGCAGCGCTTCCACTTCAACCGGCTCGAAACCTAAAGCCTCAGGAGTGATTTCTTCGGTGGCGAAATCCCGCAAGTGCCCGGCTTTGTAGATCCGAGTTGAGCCCATCAAACTGACTTCATCGACCGCTCGCCCATCGCGGGTGCGACCGTGGACCACCCAAGCACTTTCGCGGCCGAGGCGTTGCAAAATATCGGCGAAAATTGGACACAAGTCGGGTGCAAAAACTCCGACCAACTGGCATTGGGGGCGCGCCGGATTGAGCAACGGGCCGATGAGATTAAAAATGGTTTTCACTCCCCGCGCGGCCAATGATTTCCTGACTGCGCCAACCGCTTTGAAAGCCGGATGATAGATTGGCGCGAAGATGAAGCCGAGTCTTGACTGTTGCACACAGCGGCGGAATTCCGCAGCAGGTAAATCAATCCGAATTCCTAATGCCTCAAGCACATCTGCGCCACCGCTTTTCGAGGTGATTCCGCGATTGCCATGCTTTACCACCACTGCCCCCGCTGCCGCCGCGATGAACATCGCAGTCGTCGAAACGTTAAAAAGGTCGAGCTGATCGCCGCCTGTGCCACAGACATCGAGAGTTGGACCTTGCAACTCAAGCTGCCCGAGCTCGGGGTCCACGGCGTGTCTTAAAAAGGCTTCGACAAACCCAGCGATTTCATCCGCGGTCTCACCTTTAAGTGCCAGCGCTGCCAGCAGATCTTGTTTTTTCCCATCTGCCACCGTGGGCTCCAACAACCACTCTGCCGCCTCTACCACCTCGCTTGCGGTCAAATCTTGGTTTTGTGTGAGTTGGTGAATCAAGGCGTCCATGCTTGGAATTTAGAGACGTCGCGCTGAGACGACCAGAACGAACACCGAAAAGTCGAGGCGAGAAAGCCTCCTGCATCAACGACTGACATTTTTTTGGGTATCGGCTCGTGAATTTTTGGCGTAGGGTAGCTTCATGAAATTCCGTGGGTTTGGCTTGATCGTGAGTTTTATATGGTTGGTGTGGATAGGTTATTGGCTAGCAGGGACTGCGGCACCGCCAGCAGCTTATCGCGAGAAGCAGGTGGCAGCAGTGGATGGCGTGAAGTCGCGGGGCATCGTTGAGGAGCGAGCCCCCAAATTTCGGAGAGAGCAACGAATGCTGAAATTTGATGGCGATGACGAGGCGCTCAAAGTCGGGGCCTTGCAAGGACAGCGGATTCTGGTTTTCAAGGACCAAGCTGCGGTGGAAGCGTTTCTCAAAAAGGCGGGAAATCGGGTCCTCCTGATGGGGCGTCTCGATGCGCTTAACGCCTTGAGAGTTGGTTTTGCCGACCCCGGCGAGCTGGCGGCGTTGCTTGATGGCGGCGAGCAGGCATCCTTTGTTTTTCCGGTGAACATTACACCTCCGGGTGAAGGAACGGCACAAGCGGGAGCCGTTGCTCTGGGCGCTGGATTACTTGATTGGTTGGGCGTCACAGGCGACAACTCGACTTGGGGACGTGGAGTTCGGGTGGCGATTTTGGATACTGGAGTCACTTCCAGCCCGGCATTTTTGAGTAAAATATTATCGCTCAATTTGGTGGATTTACCTGCCGATCTTACCAAACAAAATGGTCATGGCACGGCAGTGGCTTCGATGATTATTGGGCAAAACTCACTGACCCCCGGGGTCGCGCCCGGAGCCGAAATTTTGTCGATCCGGATCGCCAATGATCTGGGTCAATCCGACAGTTTTTTGCTGGCCCAAGGAATTATCGCGGCGGTCGATGGTGGGGCGGGATTAATTAACATTTCCATGGGGAGTGTCGGCGACAATGCCTTGGTGAGAAAAGCGATTGAGTATGCGCAGGCTGCGGGAGCAGTAATTCTCGCGGCGGCTGGCAACAATGGCAGCGAGCGAGTTTCTTATCCTGCGGCGAACGACGGTGTGATCGCGGTGGGTGCGGTAGATGCGTTAGGCAACCACTTGGATTTCTCCAATACCGGCATGCAAGTTGCAATTTCAGCACCGGGTTATGGAGTGAATGCCGCGTGGACTGGCGATCAAGCGGCGAGCGTCAGTGGCACTTCTTTCAGTGCGCCGATTGTATTGGCGACGATCGCGGCGGTAAAAAGCTGGCCGGGGAATGAATCCCTCAGCATGCGGCAAGCTGTGGATTTGGTTTTTTCCTACCTTAACGATGGTGGTGCTGCCGGTGCTGATGTCGAACTGGGCGGCGGAATGCCCGATTTGAGTCGGATTTTGAATCGAAAAACGCCGGGGATTTACGATGCGGCAGTCGCTTCCCAGCGAGTTGTTGTCTCCAGTACCGGAAATTCAAGTGG